>JBIKNT010000042.1:0-9725 GCA_044358465.1 Ilumatobacteraceae bacterium | reverse complement strand
GCTCACTTCAATGCCAAGTCGTCCTGCTTCAAGCAGCGCTGCCACGGTTGCGTTGTCTTCTAGTTCTGGGCAAGCGGGGTATCCCCACGAGTAGCGCCCTCCACGGTATTGCTGGCGAAAGAGCCCATGTAGAGATGGCCCGTCTTCTTCAACAAAGCCCCATTCTGAGCGAATGCGATGGTGCCAGTACTCGGCAAGAGCTTCGGCCATTTCCACACCAAGGCCGTGCAAGATGAGATAGTCCTGATACTTGTTCTGCTCAAACAATTCAGCTGCCATTTCACTGACCGCATTACCCATGGTCACAATGTGGAACGCTGCGTAGTCTTTTTCGCCCGACTCGACACTGCGGAAGAAGTCGGCAATGCAGAGGAATGGTTCTTCGCGTTGGCGTGGGTAGTGAAAGCGACACTGTTCAGTAGTGCGGGTGTCGTCGGTGTACACCACAAGATCAGTGCCGTCGGCATTAACTGGGAAGTAGCCGTACACCACTTGCGGCAAGAGCACGCCACTGGTTTTGGCATTACTCAATTGCTCGCGCAGCAGTGGGCGTAAGCGATCTTTAAATTGCTCGTCGGTTTCGCCATTTTCGGGGCGGAACTGCCATTGGTTGCGGAAGATTGCTGTTTCATTGATGTAGGCAGCAATGTCGTCAATTGCTAGACCCTTCACCACTTTTGAACCAAGGAATGGAGGTGTGAACACTGGGTTGTCGGTCGCAGCATCTGGAGAGCGATGCGGCAATTCCACTTCTTCGCGTTCTGCCTTGTTGCGATCGGGAAGGACGCGACCACTCGGGATGCGCCCGAAATCGGGGTCAACCACACCATCGCGTTTGATGGCCATAATTTTGTCGAGCGTGTAGAGCCCTTCAAAGGCGTCGCGACCGTAAAACACGCGGCCGTCGTACACCTCGCGGAGATCTTTTTCTACATAGGTACGTGTGAGTGCAGCACCGCCCAAAATGACGGGAATTTCCGACAGCCCAACAGCATTCAACTCTTGCAAGTTTTCGCGCATGATGAGTGTGCTCTTCACTAAGAGGCCGCTCATGCCGAGTGCATCGGCATTGACCTCTTGAACTTTGGCAATCATGTCGGCAATAGAGACCTTGATTCCCATGTTCACTACTTCGTAGCCATTGTTGGTGCAAATGATGTCGACCAAGTTTTTACCAATGTCGTGTACGTCGCCTTTTACGGTGGCGAGCACAAGGCGACCCTTGGAGGTTTGCCCATCCACTTTTTCCATGAAGGGTTCAAGATGTGCAACAGCAGTTTTCATTGTTTCTGCGCTTTGCAAAACAAACGGCAATTGCATTTGTCCTGAACCAAACAACTCACCAACAACTTTCATGCCTTCAAGCAGGATGTTGTTGATGATGTCGAGTGGTGGAATGCCTTGTGCCATGGCGGTGTTGAGGTCGTCGGTGAGCCCGTCGCGCTCGGCGTCGATAATGCGTTGTTTCAAAACGCGTTCAAGGGTCCAGTCGCTGCGGTCTTCTTTCACCGCATCAACCGACTTCACATCTTCAAAGAGGCGCAGCAAAACATTGAGTGCATTTTCGCCCTCAATCTCTTCGTCGTAGATGAGCGCACGGCATACTTCTTTTTGCTCTTCAGGAATACGCGAGAGCGGCAAAATTTTGCTGGCATGAACAATTGCCGAGTCGAGACCAATGGCCGTACATTCGGCAAGAAAGACGCTGTTCAACACCTGGCGCAGTGCTGGCTTCAAGCCAAAGCTCACATTCGACAAACCAAGTGTGGTGAAAGCACCGGGTATTTCTTCTTTAATGCGGCGAATGGCTTCCATTGTTGCCAAGCCGTCGCGACGCAGATCTTTGTCGCCGGTACCAATAGGGAAGGTGAGCGCATCGAAGATGAGATCGGATGAACGCAAGCCGTATCGCTCGGTGGCAATTTTATTGAGGCGATGTGCCACTTCCATTTTCCACTCAACATCGCGTGCCTGGCCACGTTCGTCAATGAGCAAGCAAATAACCGCGCATCCGTAGTCGCGGGCAAGGCTAAAGACGCGGTCGAGTCGGCTGCCTGGTGCTTCACCGTCTTCAAGGTTGGCCGAGTTCAATACGCCACGACCACCGCTGTGTACAAGGCCTGCTTCCATTACTTGGGGTTCGGTGCTGTCGAATACCAATGGAACGCTCACTTGCGAGCCAAACCTGCTGGCAATGGAGTCCATATCGACGGTGCCGTCGCGGCCGACGTAGTCAACACAGACGTCGATGACGTGTGCGCCTTCGCGAATTTGTTCGGCACCCATTTTGGTGCAGCCGTCCCAGTCGCTTGCCAACATGAGGTCGCGAAATGCTCGCGAACCATTGGTGTTGGTGCGCTCGCCAATAATGAGAAATGAATTGTCTTGAACAATGGGCACCGATGAATACAAAGATGTAAGTGCAGGCTCAAAGTTGTAATTGCGTGGAGCAGGTGTGAGGTCGCGTACTGCTTCAACCACCTGGCGAAGGTGTTCTGGGGTGGTGCCACAGCAGCCACCCACAATACCAATGCCTAAATCTTCCACGTGATGCTTGTGGTACGAAGCGAGCTCGGCAGGTGTGAGGTCGTAATGCGTGCGGCCATTGAGAACACTTGGTAAACCAGCATTCGGCAAAACCGAAATAGGAATAGGCGAGTGCTGAGAGAGGTGGCGCAGGTGCTCTTGCATTTCTGCTGGGCCAGTTGCGCAGTTGATGCCAATCACGTCGGGGCGCATTGCTTCGAGAGCAACTAGCGCTGCACCAATTTCGGTTCCCACCAACATGCGACCTGTTGTTTCCATGGTGACCTGCACCTGAATGGGAATTTCACGACCCACAATTTTCATTGCTTGGCGACATGCTTGCATCGCTGCCTTAATTTGCAGCAAGTCCATGCAGGTTTCAATGAGGAAAAGGTCTGAACCGCCATCAAGAAGTCCGCGTGCTTGTTCTACGTAAGACTCGCGCAGTTCGGCAAAGCCGATGTGCCCAAGGCTCGGCAGTTTGGTGCCGGGGCCCATTGAGCCGGCAACGAAGCGAGTGCGGCCATCGGATTCGTAGCTACTTGCCATTTCACGAGCAAGTGATGCTGCCGCAACGTTGAGCTCATATGACTTTTCAGGAATGGCGTATTCAGTAAGAACGGTCGAGAAAGATCCGAAGCTTGCGGTTTCAATTGCATCGACGCCTACTTTGAGAAATGCATCGTGCATAGAGCGAATGACATCGGGGCGAGTGAGACAGAGCATTTCGTTGCAGCCTTCAAGCGAGGCGCCACCGAAGTCGTCAGGGCCAAGATCGAGGTCTTGTACAAATGTGCCAAAGGCGCCGTCAAATACAATGACGCGTTCGTTCACGGCCTGAAGATAAGTCTGTCTTTTCATGTTCCTTACAAGTTATCGGCACAGGATCAGGTGCTCGTAACTCTCTCGCACTAACGTTGAGGCAAATGGCACGCGAACCGATCTATACACGTGATGGCGACGATGGCACTACTGGCCTCTTTTATGGAGGAAGGGTGCCCAAAGACTCAGCGCTACCGCGCGCCTATGGCACCGTCGACGAGGCGCAAGCTGTGCTGGGCTTGGCTCGCAGTGCTGCGGTGAGCAACAGTGGCGATGCTCGTTCACAAGAAGTGGTCACCATGCTCGAGCCATTCATGCGCGACTTATGGGTGCTCATGGCTGAACTTGCCACATTGCCCGAAAATCGTCACAAACTAGTTCCAGAAAAATCATGTGTGTCAGCCGAGATGGTCACCAAGATGGAACAACTCATCGACCAACTCGACACGCAATTTGAACACCCCACAGAGTTTGTGGTTCCCGGTGAGCACCCTGTGTCGGCATGGCTCGACCTTGCACGCACCGTTGTGCGCCGTGCAGAACGTCATTCGCTTGCTGCTGCGCCAGCTCCATCTCATGTAGTTCCATATCTGAATCGGATGTCCGACTTGTTGTGGACCATGGCACGTTGGCAAGAGGGTACGAGTCGCCCAGTGCGCAGCGTTTAGACTTCGCATGTGACTATTCAATTCAGCGTTTCCACCTCATCTCGTTCACAAGCAAGCGCCATTGGTGTACCAGTGGGTACCGACGGGCCAGTATCTCCAAAAATTGGTCTGAATCGCAAGCAGTTAGCCGAGCGTGGCTTCGATGGCCGAGTGGGTCAAACTTTGGTGCTGCACGGTTTAGGTGGTGCATCTGTTCTTGTAGCCGTCGGCGTTGGCGCAGGTAATTCCTTAACACCCAACGATGCTCGTAAAGCCGCTGCAGCCTTTGCTCGCGCTGCGGGCAAGGTAGAGAGTTTGTCAACCACGCTTGCCAACTTGGGTCGTGGCAGCAAAGCAAACATTGCGCAAGCTGTTGTTGAAGGTATTCAACTTGCAACGCATCGCTACAGCGCACTGAAGAGCGACAAGAATTTCGCCTCACCGTTACGTGAAGTAGTGCTGGTGGCAACTGCAGCTAATGCAACGGCAATTTCACGTGGAGTGAAAGACGGAGCAGTCATTGCCAATGCAGTGTGCACGGCACGCGATTTTGCAAACATGCCCCCTGCGTATCTCTCAGCTCGTCACTTCGCTGAAAAAGCACAAGAGATTGCTGCACAAACTGGTCTCGACATCACGGTGTACAACAAAGAAGAACTCATTCAAATGGGTTGTGGCGGCATGATTGGTGTGAACCAGGGAAGCATTGAGCCACCACGCATGGTGAAGTTGTCGTACAACCCCAAGGGTGCGGGCAAAAAGCAACACGTTGTACTTGTTGGCAAAGGCGTTATGTACGACTCGGGCGGCATCAGTTTGAAGCCGTCCGACCCATCGCATGCGGTGATGAAGATGGACATGAGCGGCGCTGCTGCAGTGTTGGCCACCATGAGCACGCTCAGTGCCTTGAAGTGCCAAACGCGGGTCACCGCATTTCTCATGTGCACCGACAACATGCCCTCAGGTAGTGCGTTGAAACTTGGCGACGTACTCACCATGCGTAACGGCAAAACGGTAGAAATTCACAACACCGATGCTGAAGGGCGCCTTATTTTGGCCGACGGTCTCTCGCTTGCTGCTGAACTCAAGCCATCGGCAATTATCAACATTGCAACACTCACCGGAGCCTGCCTGGTAGCACTCGGCGAAAAAGTTGCTGGCGTTTTAGGAACCAACGACAAGCTCATTTCTCAACTAGAAGATGCAGCGGCTCGCGTCGATGAACCCATTTGGCAACTGCCGTTAGTGAAGGAATACCGTCGTTTGCTCGACTCCACTGTTGCCGATATGCGCAATATTGGTGGGCCAGCTGGTGGCACCATTACTGCAGGTTTGTTCTTGAGCGAGTTCGTGGGCAATACGCCATGGGCGCATCTCGATATTGCTGGGCCAATGAAAGTTGACGGCGACGATGGTTGGATGCAAAGAGGTGCAACAGCATTTGGCACGCGTCTTCTTATTGACACCGTGACCAGTTTCAAGCCTGTCTAACTTGTTGTATTTGTGAGCCACATTGCATGTGTCTCGCGGAGGTGCTGGGGCAGGCGTTGAACATGTCGTGCCGATAACGCAGGTATACGTGTTCGTACGGCGAGCCCGTAAGAGTATTTCTGCGCCACACCAAACATCACCAAACGGTCAATTCCGCGCGTGAAGGGGCATTCTTTGTCGGTGCGGTAATTCAACCCGAGTGCTGCTGCGGTTTCTGGCAAGTTGAGTTCGTATCCGTCGGGATAGTGGTCGAAGCCGCTCACTAAGCGGCGCAAAAGCCAGGTAGAAGTAGGCCCCAGTATGCCGAGCCAATAGTGCTCGACATAGTCGCTGCGTACTTCAAAACCGGTGGAGTCGACCACAGGGTCAAGCCATGGGTAGACCACCAGTGTTTCGGAATCGTGAAGAACAGTTGCAGTTGAGTTCATGCCTATATGTGTGCATTGTTGGGCACTTGGTGACACAAATTGTTTGATGAACCCAAGAGAGCAAGAATGAAGCAATGTCGGAAGAACTACTGAAGCTTGCTCAAGAGATGTTGGCAGGTGCCGAGCGTGTCACCGTGCTCACAGGAGCGGGCATTTCTACCGATTCTGGTATTCCCGATTTTCGTGGGCCCAATGGTGTGTGGACGCGTAACCCAGCAGCTGAAAAAGTGGCAACGCTCAAGCACTATTTAGAAGACGAAGAGATTCGCAAAATCGCTTGGCAGAATCGGCTCATTTCACCAGCCTGGACTGCACAACCCAACCCTGGGCACCTTGCACTTGTGCAACTGGAACAGCAAGGAAAAATGCACGGTCTCATTACGCAAAACATTGACGAGCTTCATCAACGTGCAGGAAATTCACCCGAGCTTGTGATTGAAGTGCACGGCACGATGTTTCGCACCGCATGTTGGAGTTGTCATGAGCGACTTCCTATGGAGCACGCCATTGAACGAGTACGTAGCGGCGAGGAAGATCCACAGTGTTTAGCGTGTGGAGGAATTCTCAAAAGCGACACCATTAGTTTTGGTCAGGCACTGGTGCCCGAGGTCATTGCGCGTGCCATGCAGGTGAGTGAAGAGTGCGATGTGTTTGTTGCTGTGGGCTCCACCTTGTCGGTGTTCCCGGCGGCCAATGCCGTGCCTCGGGCAAAAGCAGCGGGAGCAAAAATCATCATTGTGAACGGCGTGCCCACCGAGATGGACCGCTATGCCGATGCGGTTTTGCTGGGTGATATCAGTATTCTCTTGCCGCAATTAGTGGCTTAAGCACTGCAAAAGAGCCCCGAGCCGAAACCCGACCCATCAGGTAGCATTTAGGTATGGCTACATTCCGTGACCTTCTGTCGAAGGCAAAAGCGCAAATTACCGAGGTCGACACCGCTGAAGCGCAAAAGCGCATTCAAGCTGGTGGAGTCATTGTGCTCGATGTTCGCGAGCCAGATGAGTTCGACCAAGGTGCGTTGCCCGATGTGTTGCACATTCCTCGCGGGCACTTAGAAGCACAAATTGAAGGCAAGATCATCGACAAGGCTGCACCTGTGGTGGTGTATTGCGCCGGTGGTGTACGTAGTGCGTTTGCTGCACAAACTCTCACTGAAATGGGATACACCAACGTTGTTTCCATGGACGGCGGATTCGGTAAATGGAAAGACGAAGGCCGCACCTGGAAGCTTCCTGTCACACTCACACCTGAGCAGCGCAATCGCTACCAGCGCCATCTGTTGTTGCCAGAAGTTGGCGTTGAAGGTCAAGCAAAATTGCTCGGCGCAAAGGTGCTCATGCTTGGTGCAGGTGGCCTTGGTTCACCAGCAGCCTTGTATTTAGCTGCAGCTGGTGTGGGCACCATTGGCATCATCGACATGGACGTTGTAGATGCGTCGAACTTGCAGCGCCAAATTTTGCACAACCTCGACCGCATTGGCGATCGCAAAGTAGATAGTGCAAAAAAGACACTCACGCTCATGAACCCCGATGTCAACGTGGTTACTTACGACACGCGCCTCGACGCAAGCAACATCATGGACATCATTGCTGGCTACGACGTCATTGTCGACGGTGCCGACAACTTCCCCAGCCGCTACTTGTTGAACGATGCCAGTGTGAAGTTGGGCATCCCAGTTGTTCACGGTTCCATTTTCCGCTTTGAAGGAATGGTGAGTGTTTTTCACCCGCTCGAAGGTCCTACGTATCGCGACATGGTTCCCGAGCCACCTCCAGCAGAACTCGCACCAAGTTGTGCAGAAGCTGGTGTTCTTGGCGTATTGCCGGGCATTATCGGTTCCATCCAGGCGCTTGAAACCATCAAGGTCATTTTGAAACTTGGCGAGCCACTCATTGGTCGCATTCTTGCGGTCGATACCACCGAGATGATTTTCCGTACGTTCAAGTTGCGTGCCGATCCATCGAACCCTGTGACCTATGCCAACCGCGATCTTATTCAGGTACGTGACCTCGAAGGACTCTGCGGGCCACAGATGGCTCACTAGGCTGGCAGGGTGCCTGTACGCCCTCGTCATATAGCCATCGTTGGTGCCGGATTCTCGGGTGCGGTCATCGCTCGTGAACTCGCCGAGGCAGGTCATCGTGTCGATGTGTTCGACTCGCGACCACATGTAGCAGGCAATTGCCATACAGAGCGTCAAGACGACGATGTGATGGTGCATGTTTATGGGCCACATATTTTTCACACTGCTCATGAGCACGTGTGGCAGTACATGAATCGCTTTGGCACCATGATGCCGTACAACCACAAGGTGAAAGCAACCACGCAGGGCAAAGTGTTTTCATTGCCAGTCAACTTGCTCACCATCAATCAATTTTTCGGCAAAACTTTTACGCCAGCAGAGGCTGAAGCGTTCATCACTTCCATTGGCGACCAAAGCATTACCGACCCACAGTCATTTCGCGATCAGGGCCTGCGGTTTGTTGGGCCAGAGCTGTACGCAGCATTTTTCGACGGTTACACCCGCAAGCAGTGGGGCGTTGACCCTGTGGAATTGCCTGCAAGCATTTTGGCGCGCTTACCTGTGCGTTTCAACTACGACGATTCGTACTTCAATCACCCATATCAGGCCATTCCGCGCGATGGCTACACGCCCATTGTTGCCAATATTCTCGACCACCCCGGCATCACCGTCACCTTGGGTGTGGTGAAGTCGCGCGCCGACCTTGAAGCTGCCGACCACGTGGTGTGGAGTGGCCCCATCGACGCATATTTTGGTTTCGAGCACGGCCGCTTGGGCTACCGCACGCTCGACTTCGAACGTCAAGTACACGATGGCGACTTCCAAGGCTGTGCGGTCATGAACTACGGCGACCCCGATGTGCCTTACACCCGGATTACCGAACACAAGCACTTTGCGCCATGGGAAACACATCAAAAAACGGTCACGTATCACGAATACAGTCGCCTTGCCGACCCCAACGATGTTCCGTATTATCCCATTCGTTTGGTGAAAGAAAAAGGTCAACTGCAGCAATATGTGCATGAAGTGGGGAAGTTGAGCAACATCACCTTTGTAGGCCGCTTGGGAACATATCGTTATCTCGATATGGACGTCACAATTCACGAAGCTCTTGGCGCAGTGCGAGCATTGCTCACTGCATGGGAAAATGACTCTGCAGTATCGCCCTTCTCGGTGGATCCACTCTGATGTCTGTTGCCGCATTTCCCGACGTCAATTTGTTGCAACGCATTTTGCCAGCGCGCGCCGACACGCTCGAGCCACCGCTTTACGAGCGCATTGCGGGCAATGTGCAAAGCTTCGATACGTACTTCGGTGTCTTCCCCGCAGCACGTTGGCGGCGTAAATCAGCTGTTCATGCGTTGCATGCAGTACTCGAAGTGTCGGGACCATGCGAAATTGAAATCGTGGCAGTGAAGCGCCTTAAAGAGAGCATTGTTCTCACACATGTTGCACAAAGTGCTGGTGAAGTGAACCTGCGTGTGTGTGATCTGCAAGACACCACAGTCGATTCCTACTACGTCAGCGTGCGTTGTAGCAACGACAACGGCGGGCGTCTTGTGACCGGTGGTTGGTATTCAGGTGCTGCCCCGTTGCGCGAAGTGCGGATGAATGCGGTCATCACCACGTTCAATCGTCAGCCATATGTGCTTGCCAACATCGAGCGGATGCGTCAACTCATTACTGAAGTGCCAAGCATCGAACAATCTTTCCGCGCCACCATTGTCGACAACGGGCGCAACTTAGAAGTTCCAGCAAGTACAGGCATGAGCCCAACACTTATTC
>JBIKNT010000244.1:0-2917 GCA_044358465.1 Ilumatobacteraceae bacterium | reverse complement strand
ACCCGAAATGAGAAGCAGTGCGGGGTCGGCAGGGCTACCAAAGGTCTCGTATTCAATGTTGATACCTGTTGGAAGTGAAAGTTGTGGCACTTGCCCACTCTACTAGCGGCGGTTTTCCGCGCGTAATGCGGGCGTCTCCCAACGCGCCTCATCGGGCGCAACCGTTGTTCCCGGCGCCACCAGGGCATCAATCCGGTCGAGAACTGCTGAGCTCAGCACCACCTCATCGGCACCCAGAACCGTGGTGAGATGCTCCATAATGCGTGGGCCAATAATGGCGCTGGTGACCCCGGGGTGATGCAGCACCCAGGCCAATGACAATTGAGCCAACGTGACGCCTACTTCGTCGGCAATGAGCACGAGTTCTTCAACAAGGTTCATCTTCCTCAGGTTTGCAGGGTCGCTCACATCGAAACGTGCAGGAGCACGCTGAGCGCGACCTTCATTGCGTTGAGCCGCATTTGCGCGATACACGCCAGACAACCACCCGCCATTGAGTGGGCTCCACACCAGTGTTCCCATATTCAACTTTTGACACGTCGGCAAAAGATCACGCTCAATCCACCGCACGAAAATGCTGTACGGGGGTTGCTCGGTGCTGAAAGGAATGTATCGATGGTCGCTGGCAACCCAAGCGGCCTCCATGAGGTGTTCTGCGGGAAACGTGGAAGTACCAAAGGCGCGAATCTTTCCCTGATGCACAAGATCATTGAGTGCCGAGAGTGACTCTTCAATGGGCACATTTGGGTCGGGGCGATGCAGTTGATACAAGTCGATGTAGTCGGTATTCAACCGTCGCAAACTGTCTTCGCATGACTTCACAATGTGGCGCCGGCTATTGCCCCAGGTATTAGGTTCGCGATCTACAGCAAATGGGCCGCCTTCAATGGGAAAGTGACACTTGGTTGCCAAAATAACTTTGTCACGACGCCCACCGGCAAGTGCTTTTCCCGTAATGACTTCGCTTTCACCTGCGGAGTACACATCGGCAGTATCGACAAAGTTGATGCCTTCATCTAGAGCACGATGCACAATGCGCACGCATTCGTCGTGGTCGCTGTTTCCCCACGACCCAAACATCATGTTGCCCAAGCACAAAGGCGAAACGAGCATTCCGGTACGACCAAGCGGAGAGTATTTCATCTCTTCAAACTACAAGGTGTGGTGCTTCTACAAACGAGCGAGGTCTTTACCTAAGCGAGCGAGCGCGTCATTTGTGCGAGCTCCCCACCAGAAAAGGTCTTTGCCGTCAATAATGCGTACATCGGAAATACCTGTACGTTCTTGCACTTCGGCAATATGGCGCTCGGAAAAAACATAAGGCTCAGTTGGTAATAAAACCATCTGCGCGGCAAGACCCGCAAGATCATCGTCGCTCAGCGTGGGATACGCATCGGGAGAATCGGGCTGAAAAACTTGGATGCCGAGGCACTTCAACAAGGTGGCGCCATAGGTTTTTTCGCTGATGGTCATCCATGGCCGACGCCAAATAGGAACAAAAGCAATACTGCGCTGTTCCTGCTCTACTCGTTCGCTGAGTTCAAGTGTTGGCCCACCAACGAGGTCTGACAATCGCTGCATTTCACGTGGCACATCGTGCACCGACACCACATGCAGGTCACACACTGTTATGCCCTGCGCAATGAGAGCCTCGGCATCTTCTTTTCGATTCTCTTCACGATCAACAACAACAAGGTCGGGCTGCAACTCAACGATGGCCGCAATATCGGGGTCTTTGGTTCCCCCTACATGGCGCAAGGTGGGCTGCTCACAAAACCGCGTACACGCAGTGGGTTCAATGTTCCATGCCAGCAATGTTTCCGTCACAGACGGAACAAGGCTCACTATTTTCATGAACCAATAATCTTGCTTTTTTCTTTATCGAATTCTTCACGGGTAATTGCACCGCGGTGCAGCAAACCTTCAAGTTTTTCTAATTGAGTTGCTACGTCATTCGCGTGCGTTCCGGTGCGACCATCCATGCGGAACTGCACTTGTTCCAGCATCATTTTTTTCACAATTTGAGGCCGTTGAATATCGGAGAATCGCTGCTGCCCATCTTGGCCGCCAGATTCAATGAGCAAGTCTCCTGCGCCAAGTATGCGCTCAATGATGCTCTGGTTGAAGTTCACATTGTTCACACGCTCAAGAGGAATTTCAATACCCTGTTTCGAAAAGAAACCACTCTGATAAATGACGCGGTAGTTAGTGACAGCAAAATGCGTATTGCGCCACAAGAGGTATTTCCAAATGACCCAAAGGACCGTGATGGCAAATACACCTGCCGACACTTTGGGAAGAAAGTTCCAAAACCCGCCATCAATTTTTGTAGCGATAAATATTTCGGCGATGGTGACGGGAATAAGCACCCCTACCGACCCAGCGAAATACCACCAATGGGGGTGGATGTCGAGAACAATTTCTTCGTTCTGGTTCAGCGCGTCTTTTGGCAATGGCATCTCCCCACAATAGTGAAGTTTTCGTGGGTAAAGCCTCTCTTGTCGCCCTCTATGCCACCCAACCTCTATCGTGAAGGTAATGCCCCCTTCGTCGCTCCTCTATGCCTTAGACGCCGAACAGCACCAGGCGGTCACCGCTCCTGCCGATGCCGTCATCGTGCTCGCAGGTGCGGGGTCGGGCAAAACAACTGTTCTCACCCAGCGCATCGACTACCGCATCGACAACGCCACCGCCGACGCCGAGCACACACTCGCCATCACCTTCACTCGCGAAGCTGCTGCCCAACTCCGACGCCGCACACCCCGCGGCATACACACCGGCACTTTCCACGCCATTGCCTTTGCTCTCTTGCGCCAGCGCTACACCGACCAAGGCCGCCCACTGCCAACCGTGCTCACCAACCGCTACGGCATTGTCAATGAATCCATTAAGTTCATTCGCTCGCGCGTCAACATCA
>JBIKNT010000243.1:0-2954 GCA_044358465.1 Ilumatobacteraceae bacterium | reverse complement strand
TGCACAATTCCGTTGAGGGTTTTCAACGCTTCAGCATTTCCAAAAACCTTGTCGGCCACCGCTTGGCGATTGAGCGAACCGTCAGCGTTGCATATTTCCTGCCCAAAAGCCTCTGCCATGAGACGCAACACTTCAGTACCGGGTTGTTGCAACTCGCGCGCTACGGCGTCGGCATCGACAATGATGGCGCCATGCTCAGATAACAATTGCGACACCGTGGACTTACCGGAGCCAATTCCCCCGGTCAGACCCACAAGTATCATGTTGTTGAAAAACTATTCTGCAGGTGCAGCTGGAGTTTCTTCAACGGCAACTTCAGCTGCAACTTCTGCTGCTGGAGCATTTGCTGGTGCATCGCCTTCGCCGTACTCTTTGTAGTAATCGGCCCATGCAGCTTCACGCTCTGCGTCGTCGCCGCCCACCCAGTTGCCTTGTTCGTCAACTTCAAAGTGACTGCGGTATTCCTCGGCAAGTTCTCCACCTTCGGCGGCTTGCTTAATAGAAATGCTGATGCGTCGACGGGCAAGGTCGAGGTCGATGATCTTGACCCAGAGTTCTTCACCTGGTGTGACCACTTGCTCTGGTGAGTCGACGTGGTGAGCCGACATTTCCGAAATATGCACGAGGCCTTCGATGCCGTCGCCCACCTGTACGAATCCACCGAATGGAACGAGCTTCGTGACGCGACCATAAACAAGCTGGCCCACTTCGTGCGAGCTGGCGAATTCCTGCCATGGGTCTTGCTGTGTGGCCTTCAACGAGAGGCTGATGCGCTCGCGGCTCATGTCGACATCGAGAACCTGAACGGTTACTTCGTCGCCAATGGCAACAACTGAACCTGGGTGATCAACGTGCTTCCAAGAAAGCTCTGATACGTGGATGAGACCGTCCATGCCGCCCAAGTCGACGAAGGCACCGAATGCAACAACGCTCGACACGATTCCGGTACGGATTTCGCCTGGCTTGAGATGCACGAGGAAGTCGTCGCGCTGCTCTTTTTGTGTCTCTTCAAGGAAACCACGACGTGACAACACAACATTGTTGCGGTTGCGGTCGAGTTCAATGATTTTCGCCTGCAAGACCTTGCCGATGTACGGCTGGAGGTCACGAACGCGACGGAGTTCAACAAGTGATGCTGGCAAGAAGCCACGAAGACCAATGTCGACGATGAGGCCGCCCTTGACAACTTCGATAACAAGACCCTCGACCATGCCGTCGACTTCTTTGACTTTTTCAATGTCGCCCCAGGCGCGCTCGTACTGAGCACGCTTCTTCGACAACAAGAGGCGACCCTCTTTGTCTTCAAGAGTTAAGACAAGTGCTTCAATGCGCTCACCGAGTGAAACGATTTCACTGGGGTCGACATCGTTGCGAATAGAAAGTTCACGCGAAGGAATTACGCCTTCGGTTTTGTACCCAATTTCCAAGAGCACTTCATCGCGGTCAATTTTGACGACCGTTCCTGAAACAAGTTGACCATCTTTGAGTTCCACCATGGTGCCAGCAATGGCATCGGCGAACGATGTGTCGTGTGAAGTGATTTGGCGTGGGGTGTAGTTACCTTCTGCGTCGTAGGTGCCAAAGGGAGCAGAAGAGATAGTGGTGTCGGACAACGGGGAATTCGCTTTCAAAAGGGACGGGAATCGATGGATAGGACCCTGAAAACCTATCACCGAGAAGCAAAAACAAGAAACTCCGCTGTTTCAGTGTTGGGAGGGTCACTTCCATAGGCCCCTGGCTCGGCACTGAAAATCCTTATTTCGTCGAGACCAACCCCTCTACAGAGCAAACGCAGTTCGCGCGGGGTGTAGCACCCCGTGTGCAACGCCACTTCGCACACTTCCCCCTGGGGACTACGAATTTCAGTCATTTCCGAGGAAACACCGTGATCGGCATCGAACTCGGCAGCTGAGTGGTATTTCACGGCAAAGTAGGCGTTGAATGCAGACAACACAAGGGTTCCATCATTTTTCAGCGCTTGCGCCATCCCGGCTAACACCAGTTCATCTTCGCTGTTTTGGCGCATCAGCCCGAATGCCCCTTGGCAGAGGCAAATGACCGCATCAAAGGCTCCTACAACGCCGCTGAACTCCTGTATCTGACGGGCATCGTGTCGATGGAACGAAGCGAGACTCGCCAAGCCTTCATTCTCAGCGGCCTGTGCGGCGAGATCAATAAATGTCTGAGAAATGTCGATGCCCACCACCTCAACTCCCCGTCGGGCGAGCTCGAGGGCATGACGTCCTGGCCCACAGCCCACATCGAGTACTCGCATTCCCGGCGCAAGATGCAATTCCGAGACGATGAAGTCGACCTCTTGACGCGTCCCTTTCGTGAACGAGTACCTCAAGTACGCAGACCCTAAATGGTCTGCAATGGGCTCGAACCAGTGGTCGGTCATCTATTTGGCCTCAGACCACGTATGACCCCATGCCGAGTTCACTTCAAGCGGGACTTTCAATTCGGTGGCATGACACATGATGTTGAGAACAAGTTCATTCACCACTTCCTTTTCAGAAGTTGGTGCTTCAACAATGACTTCGTCGTGCACCTGAAGAACCAAACGACTTGCAAGGTTTCCTTTTTCCAATGCTTCATCGATGCGCACCAGTGCAACTTTGAAAATATCGGCAGCAAGACCCTGAATACCTGCGTTCATAGCCTGACGCTCTCCAGCTTGTCGCACCCGGAAATTGTCGCTGCGCAATTCCGGAATCGGACGACGACGACCAAACAGAGTGACCGTGCCTTCGTTTTTACGCGCCTCAACAACCGTGTCGTCCATGTACTTGCGCACCGATGGAAAGGCGTCGAAGTACGCATTAAGAATTCCTGTTGCTTCTTCGACCCCAATAGCTAATCGCTGCGATAAACCGTAAGCCTCCATGCCATATGCCAGCCCATAAGAAACCATCTTTGCTTGCGAACGCTGGTCGTGTGTCACCTGATCGGGA
>JBIKNT010000241.1:0-2991 GCA_044358465.1 Ilumatobacteraceae bacterium | reverse complement strand
AGTGAAAACGACCCTTGAGAATCTCTGCAAAAAGGGGCCATGTGGGCCATGACGCAATGGCATGGTGCATCGCCAAAATGGGAATCCCTAATTGGGTGATTCTTTGCCAGGCTTCAATGATTTCTGGTGAAGGCGCAACAAGGTCAGGTTCGCTACCTCTGTTAAAACGAATTCCAGGGAGATCATAAAGTGCAAGTACACGACCTTCATGATGCATTTTCTCCACGGCATCTACGGTGAAGAGTTCTTCAGCTTCAGGCCATTTCAGTACGTCTGATTCAACTCCAGACAAACTATTGAGCATGTCTTGGAAAGCGATCTCGTCATACGGATGACCGCCAACTATCCAAGTAACGGCAATGGAGCTCACGACAAGAGCGTAACTGTTTCCATTAGGTAGATTTCACACGTGCGGAATCTGCTTGTGAACAACTTCTTGCATCGCGTTGTGCGCTCAATGCGGGGAAAAATCGTGCTGTATGGTGCTATTGGTGCACAAAATGCATCGGGAAAGAAGTTTGCCCACTTTGGGCAACGTAGTGTCATTTGCTTTCCGCAAACCACCATTTTCAATGAGCAGTACATTTCCATAGGTAACGACACAATGATTGGTGAACATGTGGCGCTTTCTGCGGGAATGATTCCGGGTCAAGAATGTGTTGTGTCGCCTGTGGTGAGTATCGGAGACCGTTGCCTGATAGGACGCAATAGTGGGATCGTTGGCCATTTTTCAATACTGATTGAAGACGACGTATGGACAGGGCATCACGTGTACATCACCGACCAGAACCATGGTTATGAAGATGTTTCACGACCAATCTCACAACAAAGCCAACCAGAACGTGCAGTTCGTATTGGCAAAGGAAGCTGGATAGGGCACGGAAGCATCATTCTTCCCGGTTCACATATTGGAGAACACGTTGTGATCGGCGCACAATCGGTCGTCAGCGGAGTGATTCCCGATTACTGCGTTGCTGTTGGTTCACCAGCACGCGTCATTAAGCAGTACCGCGATGGTGAGGGTTGGATCTCTATACCGAAAGATCGATAGGTGGGGCACAGCTAGGAACAGCGTTGTCGGCTGCAAAGGTTGCGATTTTTTCGCTGATGGGCAAACCCTCGGTGACGGTCTCGGAAAAGGGTTCATTCACACCATTTCGTAGATCGTCTGTGTACGAACGTCGGTCAGAAATGTGGGTGCGGTAATCGGCTAGCCACAAAGGAACCAAAGCTTGACCTTTTGCATCGGTAACGGTGAGCGCAGCGAGAGCATTGACGGCACGCTCCAATGAATCGGTGGCCTTATCGATAATTTGAGACCGTTCAGCTAGCGCATTCTCTCCAGAATCTTTGACCTTACGGAGATCGATAAGTGCCAAGCGTTCCCTTTCGGAAACTGCACATATTTTCTCTGATTTGACTTTCCATGCTTCATCGCCAATCTTGTTGATTGATTCTTTGCTGGCGAAAAAGAGCCCATAGACCCACATTGCTGCGATGAGTGAACAAGAAACAATGATCAAAAACTTGTAGATGCGATGCATGTGTGTGGATTCTTTCATCACTTTTTGGAATGAGGTCGGTAGAAAAGCGCCAGATGCGCACCAGAAGTAGCGATAGCCAACGTGAAGCAAAGAACAACTGGCAACCAGCCGTCATTAAAGAGGCCGAATGCGTGGTCGAGGGAGTATTTTCCAGGTCCAATGGTTGCTAGTGCTAAAGCAGTGACACTAATCAACGCGCAGTATTCCCATCCTTGGCCTTCGTTGAAGATGAAGAAGCCAGAAGCGAGATGTGAAACAACAATTGCAACGATCATTGTTGAAATGAGAGCCGCACAGGCAAGGGGAGTGAAAAAGCCAAGAAGTATGAAAATTCCGCTCATTGTTTCAGTGAGTGCAGCAGCAAGAGCTTGTTTTTTTGCCTGACGCATGCCGATAGATGCAAACCACTGGCCAGTTCCTTCAAGGCTTGCTTTACTTTTCATCTTGTTTAAACCATGCAGAACGATCATTCCACCTAGTGCAAAGCGCAACAACAACGAAGCAAGGTCAGTAGTGGACATGACAGCACGTTAGATGTTTTGATGCTCCTGTGGCAAAGAAAGAAGGCATAAACTAATGATTGTGCTGCGCAAGAGTTTCCCCCTCTTATCTCTCTTAGCGCTTACGTTATTGGTTTCTGCCTGTAGCGCAGGCGCAATTCAGAAAGATGCACTCTGCCAGCGTTCCAGTCGTCTCGATATCGCCAACAGCAACGTAGGAAATATGCCCCAGGCTTTCGGTTCCTACACAGGTCTCTCGTTGAAGTCTCAGTTACTTGATGACCTCGAAGCGTTAACTGTGGCTCAGGAAGTCGGCCCCACTTCTTTAGATAAGGACTTTGCGTATCTCATTAGAGTCAATCAATCTCTGTTCGAGGTGATGACAGACCTGTCTTGGGATACATCTGTAGCTGCCACTAATCAATCAATCGATGAATCTCTTATTGAATTTACATCTATTACAACAACGCGACATATTGCTCGCATCTCTGAGTACCTATTAAAGAATTGCGCAGAGGAAGCAAAGGACAATGTTGCCCCTCCCGACAGCGTTGTCGAAGTCATTCCCACCTCCACATCACTTCTTGCTCCAACGAATGATCGCACAAACCTCGATCCGCCTGTAATCAGCGAAAATATCTCTTTGGGTTTAACCATTGCTGAGTCTTTAGGTATTGAAGTATCAAATGATGTTGCAAGATGCTTGGGCGAAAAGGCTCAGGCTGTGTCGCAAACCCAGACGAATGTCGACGATATGCAAGAAGCCTTCAATCCAATTTTTGCAGCCTGCGGAGTAGATGCCAGTTCAACAACCATTGGTGGTTGAATCTATGCGTTTGGGTCAACCAAAATTTTCACTGCGCTAGAGGGATCATCTGCAAGAGCTTCAATCGCCAACGGCAGTTCATCTAATGAGACCGTTTTGTCGTGCAGAGGGTCTACCAAAA
>JBIKNT010000242.1:0-2991 GCA_044358465.1 Ilumatobacteraceae bacterium | reverse complement strand
TTGGGCAACTAGGGAATAGTGCGAATATCAATTCGTCAGTACCTGTTGCGGTGACGGGTCTGGGTTCAGGTGTTGTTGACATTGCCGTGGGGAGCAATTTCTCTTGTGCGCTACTGAGTGGCGGCGGTGTGAGGTGCTGGGGCTACGGCGGTGCGGGGCAACTTGGTGATGGAAATGCAAGCGATTCGAATTTTCCTGTGAACTTATACGGCAGACTTTCCGGTGTCGCACAACTTGCAACAGGAAACGATCATGCGTGCGTGCTGCTCACTGCGGGCGGTATGGAATGTTGGGGCCTCAACGCCACCGGGCAGCTCGGCGATGGTTCCACCAGCGATAGCAATGAACCCGTTACTGCATTTACGGGGCTTTCAGGAATCACTGCACTCGCCTTAGGCGCCGACAACACATTCGTCATTGCGAGTGGTGCCGTGCATTGTGTGGGCTCCGACGGAATCGGCGGTGTGTGTAACGGGCTGGGTACCGATGCAACTTCGCGAGTGGCTATGAACACGCTGAGTTCTGGTGTGACGGCACTGAGTGCGGGCAACTTGGGGGCGTGTGCCGTAGTGGCAGGTGCTGCAAAGTGTTGGGGTGCTAACGACTTTGGGCAACTCGGCGCACATGCAGCAACAAGCAATGCCACTTCGCCACAATCGGTTATTGGCATGAGTAGTGGTGTATCGAAAATTGTGAGTGCACGTTCCACGGGTGCTCATGCGTGTGCGCTTTCTACTGCTGGTGCTGTGTATTGCTGGGGAAACAACACTTACGGCCAATTGGGCAACAGTGAAAGTGCAGTGGTGTTAGCGCCAGCCGTGGTCAACACCGTGGAATTACCGAGTCTTCCTACCGGAGTCAATGTGGTTGCTGCTGGAAGAACACTCACGGTGTCGTGGACCGCGGCGGTGACCGGAGGAGCGGAAGTGGTGCTCTACCACGTTGCGGGAAGTGCGGGAAGTTGCAGCACTCTTGGAGTCACATCGTGTGTGTTGAGTGGTCTTGCGCTTTCTACTACTTACGCGTTGAGTATTACGGCAGAAACTGTGGTGGGAGTGTCGGTAGCGGCAACAAGCAATGCAACGACAACGGGCGTACCGGGAAGACCGACTGCAGTTATGGCGAGTAGTGGCAACACCACGCTCGATGTGTCGTGGAATGCGCCAGCAAGCTCGGGTGGCGAGACGCTATTGGGCTATCGCGTATACGTGAATGGTGTTGAGGGGTGTACAACTTTGGTGAGCGATGCGCAGCCATTGCACTGCTTGGTGGGGTCGCTGAGTAATGGCACCTCTTATGCCATCACTGTGAAAGCTGAGAATGTGAATGGTCTGAGCCTTGCATCCGATGCAGCCTCGGCTACGCCAGACACCACGACAACATCAACCACAACATCCACAACATCCACAACATCAACCACGTCTACGACGTCGACCACATCGACAACTTCCACAACAAGTACAACGCTGGTGGCTGATACATCTACGTCGAGCTCGTCATCCACATCTTCGTCAACGACATCTTCATCAACCACGTCGACAACTTCAACATCGAGCACCACCTCAACAACAACAACTACAACGCTGGCTGTGCGAATGGAGCAGTCAACTTCTAGCTCCACATCGGTACTGGGGAAGGCAATAACCACCACAACTATTGCGAGTGGCATAGTTGCTCCGAAGGCAGTGGCGGTATTGAAGGCATTCCGGGTGATTTCTGCAGCAGATGCAAAACGTCAAAGCATTATTAGTGCAACTCCGGGTGTATGCGTTGCAGGTGGTCTTTACGTGGTCACGGTTGCTGTTGGTTCGTGCGTAGTGCAGGTGAAATGGGCAAGTGGGGCAGTGGCGCGTACGTGGAAGAGCTCTGTTCGTACGGTGTCGATGGCGTCACCTGTTTATGAACTGGGTGTCAGTGTTGAGGTGTTGGACCCCATCTTCTTTCGGCACATGTCAAGTGTGCCCATGGGTTACTTGGCGCCAGTAGCGAGCGCTGCAAATAGCGCAAAAAATGTTTTAGTGGTGGGTCACTCGTCTTTGTTTGCCAGCGAAGTGCTGTCGAAACCAAGCATTAGTTTGCGGCGGGCAAATGCGGTGAAGCAGGCATTGTTGGCGAAACGGGTGAGGTCGAAGGTTGTTGCGGTAAGTGTTGGCTATGGCTCACCAGTGGCATTTGCATTGGCCGAGTCGGCTCAGGCCAGTAATAGACGGGTAATGGTGTACCTGTTTTCCTGAGCGGGTAACCCGTTTCCTTCGGGGGCTTCTGGCGTGGCACTATTGAGGGATGGGTTCACCACCAATTACCTCTATTCCGGTCATTGACGTTTCGTCTTTTGCGACAGGACAGGTGCTGCCTTCTTCGGAGGCGCGTGAAGTTGCTGCGGTCATCGACCAGACATGTCGCGAGCTTGGCTTTTTGCTGGTGAAGGGTCATGGTGTGCAGGCGAGCACCAAAGAAAACTTGCTGAACAAGATGCGCGAGTTTTTTGCTCTGCCTACAGAAGAGAAGAACAAGATTGCCATTGGTAAGAGTGCCTACCATCGCGGCTACATCGGTATTGGCGATGAAAACCTTGAAGGTGCGTTGGCCGACACCGAGTTGGAAGCAACCTATGGCATTGGTGATTTGAAAGAAGGCATCGACTCGGGTCTTGAACAAGGGCCAGATCATTTTGAAGTTGTGAAGGGCACACCTCTGCATGGCCCAAACCAACTGCCATCGCTGCCAGGGTTTCGTGAGGCATGGCAGGCGTATTTCGATGAGGGCTATGAAGCAGTTCGTCGTTTGCAGCGCGGTGTGGCTGTGGCCCTTGAGCTCGACCCAAACTTTTTTGAAGATCAACCAGGTGAGCCGATGCTGCACTTGCGGATGTTGCACTATCCGCCATCGTTCAAGGTGCCAGTAGCACCAGGCCGTTTTGGTTGTGGCGCCCATACCGATTACGGGAGCATCACCGTGTTGTCAGACGATGGTGTAGGCGGCTTGCAAGTA
>JBIKNT010000240.1:0-2994 GCA_044358465.1 Ilumatobacteraceae bacterium | reverse complement strand
TTGCCATGTTGTTGGCGACTACTTGTCTTCAGGAGCACACGTCACCATCGATGCTGTTGGCAATAGCGACAGCATCGCGTTGTCGCTGCACATGACTCGCCCACGGGGCCGCATTGTTCTGATGGGTATGCCAAGTGAAGTCACTACCGACCTCACCGGCTTGTGGCACCGTGAAACACAGCTGATGGGTGCTTACACGTATGGCACGGAAACATTGCCCAACGGAACCAAACAGCGCACATTTTTGATGGCTATTGAATTGGCAAATGAAATACGTGCTGAACAAATGCTCTCAGCTACCTACCCGTTATCTGAATATCAACAAGCACTGCGCCATGCCTCTGAGGCAGGTGCGCGAGGAGCCATCAAGGTGGCCTTCGATATGCGACAGGAGAAATTGCGCTAATGCCACGTCCAGGATTTGTATTAGATGTAGACCGCTCTACCCCACCCATCCTTTTTTGGCGCGGTGAAAACTACTCGCTCGAGAAGTTGCCTGCCGATCGCTCGCGAGTCATTTACGCCCCAGAGCCAGATGCACCCATCGACGATATCGATGCTGCAATTCGTCATGCACTGTTGAACCCCATCGAGATGGACCCATTGCCAACGCTCTTGTTCCCTGGTATGAAGCTCACCATTGCATTCGACGACATCTCGTTGCCTCTTCCCAAAATGACACGTCCCGATATTCGTCAGCGCGTCATTGAATCGGTACTCGACCTTGCAGCAGAAGCTGGTGTCGACGACGTCCATATCATCGCGGCGCTTGCCCTCCATCGCCGTATGACCGAAGACGAACTGCGACACATGCTCGGCGACCGCGTGTACGACGCATTTGCCCCTCGTGGCATGTTGTACCAACACGATGCTGAAGACCAAGACAACTTGGCGCTTCTTGGTGAAACTCCTCACGGTGAAGAAGTGGAAATCAACAAGCGGGCAGCAGAGAGCGACTTGTTGGTGTACGTCAACATCAACCTCGTCGCCATGGACGGCGGCTGGAAGAGCACCGCAACAGGCCTCTCGTCGTACCGCTCACTTCGTCATCACCACAATACGCACACCATGGAAAACAGCCGTTCGTTCATGGATCAGCACAAGAGTGAGTTGCATAAGAGCAACTGGCGAATGGGCGAGATCATGAAAAAGCATGGTCCGAAAATTTTCCAAATTGAGACCACGGTCAACAACGACACCTTTCCTTCTGCCTTCGACTTTCTGGGAAAGCGTGAATGGGAATGGAATGCGCGCGACCGCGCCAAGTTTGTTGCGTCGTCAGCAGCTCTCAACCGCACCCCTGCTCGCATGCGCCGCAATATTTTCCAGTCCATTGAAGCGCCTCACCAGATGACGAGCATTCAAGCAGGCGAAGTGGAAGCAGTTCATAAGGTGACCACTGCAAACGTGTATCGCCAACAGCTTGTTGAGGTGCAAGGTCAAACCGACATTCTCACCATGGGCATTCCTTTTATTTGCCCGTACAACGTGAACTCCATCATGAACCCCATCTTGGTGATGTGCACTGGGCTTGGTTACTTCTTCAACCTGTATCGCAACAAACCACTCGTGCGTGAAGGCGGCGTCATCATCATGACCCACCCCACCACCAATGAGTTCCACCCTGTGCACCATCCGAGCTACATCGACTTCTTTGAACAAGTGCTGACCGAAACAACAGTGCCAAGCGAACTAGAGGCACGCTTTGAAAAGAAGTTTGCTGAAGACGAGTGGTACAAGCACTTGTACCGCACAGGAAATGCATACCACGGCGTTCACCCTTTCTACATGTGGTATTGGGGTAGCCATGCGCTTCAGCATTGCGCCAAGGTCATCATTGTTGGTGGCGATGCCCCCACCATTCGTCGACTCGGCTTCACTCCTGCGTCTACGTTTAACGATGCTCTAGAAATTGCTAGTGATGTTGTTGGCCGCTCGCCCACCATTACTCACTTTCATACACCGCCCATCATGATTGCCGATGTGAAATAAGGGTGTTGCGCGATGGCAAATAATTACCCCGCTTTCAAAAGCCGCTCAGAATCGGCACGACGTGTGTTGCAAAAAGGTGCACGCGGCATTGCTGGCGTTGAAAAAGTTGCATCGAGAGGTGTGGCCTTTTGGCGCCGAGCCGGATTCCCTTTTCGCGCTCCATCGGTTCCGCGTGGTGTGAGCGTTCCCCCCAAAGAGCCACATTTGGGCGCTTACTTCGACACGTCTTTTGCACGCAAGCCTGCTGCTCGCGCAGTGCGACGCATTTTGGTAGCCGGTCCCGTCACAGGAATGGTGAAGTTCTTGGCACGCCCGAAAGTAGAAGGAATCGATCGCTTAAGCGACCTTGCCAAGCGAACCGATGTGGGTGGAGTGATTTTCGCTCCTAATCATCATTCGCATATCGACACTCCGCTCATGACCACCGCGGTTCCTTCTCCGTGGAATGACCGTTTAGTTGTTGCTGCCGCTGCCGACTATTTCTTCGATAAGCGCACGAAGGGCACCATTGCGGCTCTTGCACTCAATGCATTCCCTATTGACCGTGAAACCACGAGCCGCAAATCATCAGATGAATTGCGTGCACTTCTTGCTCGTGACTGGAGTGTGGTCATTTACCCCGAAGGCGGCCGCTCGCCAGATGGTTGGGGCCAAGACTTCAAAGCAGGCGCTGCTTACTTGAGCATCAAAACAGGTTCACCTGTGGTGCCTGTATTCATTGACGGAACCGGTTCTATTTTTGGAAAAGGAATGAAGCGCCCTCGTCGCGGCCACGTGCGCGTCATTTTTGGTGCGCCACTTTTCCCCGAAGAAAACGACAACACGCGTCGCTTCAATGATCGCATTGAAAAAGCAGTCACCCTTCTTGGCGATGAGTCGCTCACCGATTTCTGGACATCACGTCAACGCGCAGCCGCTGGTCGTTCCACCGCACTCACTGGGCCTGAATACTCCGGCTGGAGGCGTCAATGGAGCCTGTATGAACACCGCAAGTTAGGTGCT
>JBIKNT010000239.1:0-3000 GCA_044358465.1 Ilumatobacteraceae bacterium | reverse complement strand
AGCAACGTACTTCTCGGCAAGATTGCGCATTGACGACTCATCTACCCGGATATGACCAGCCTCAATGAGTCGCGTCGACAAACGCGAATTGGTCATCACTTTGGCTAGCGCACTCGCCAAGCCACGCTCATCGCTTGGCTCTACAAGCAATGCGTCGACATCGTGTGTAGCCACATTTTGATAACCAGCAATTTTGCTGGCGACTACTGGAGTACCTGCCGCCATTGCTTCCAGAAGCACCACCCCAAAAGACTCACCATGCAGCGAGGGAGCACAAAATACAGTTGCTTCTTGCATGCGACGAATTTTCTCGTCGTCATTGATGCGACCCAACCACTTCACGCGTTGATCGTGAGCCCACTCACGCTTCAACCTTTCCGTGTCTGATCCGTCTGAGGCGATCCATAGTTCAACGTCTGACGGAAGAAACTGCATTGCTCGCAAAAGCACATCGAGACCTTTTCTTGGCTCGTGGCGTCCGCAGAAAAAGATTGTTGGTGTTTTTGCTTTTGCATATTTGTCGACCGACATCGCTTCTTTGACATAACGATTGATCTCGATACCATTTCCCAAAATTTCGTAACTGCCGCCGAGGTAACGGCTTGCTAAAAGTTCGGCGTCTTTCGATACAGCAACACGAATATCGATACGCGAGGCAAGCCACCTACTGGGTTTATTGACGTACTTATAACTCGCAGATTCGCCTGCTGCATGAAAAGTTCCTACCGTTGGTGCGAGCCGCAACATCAATGCAGTCATCGTGATGCCCGGAGCAATGGGTTCATGCAAATGGAGGACGTCGAATGCTTCGTCGTTCAATGCACGAATGGTGCGCAGCGCCGCAGAGGGGTCGGGCGCAATAGGGGCAACTGAACCATTGGCTGCTGTGGGAAGGCTCTTCCCCAACGGCGTGACAAATGGTTCTGGAGGAGCGCCATCACAGGGCCCAAGCACGCGCACCTCATGGCCCATTGACCGCAATTCCCGAGCCAAACCAAGAACCTGCATTTGCACACCACCTGGCAACGACAAGCTGTACGGGCACAGCATGCCAATGCGCAACATGGGGGCATTTTCTCCGATCGACACATCTCTACGGTAGCGAGTATCGGGTACCGTCTCGTCATGACTTTGCATGATTCTCTCCCGTCAACTGGCCTTCCCGCGGTTTCCCTTGTTGCCAGCCCCACCAAGCGCACCACCATTTTGGAGCTGGCCAGTCGCCTGGAATCACTTCGGTTTGCCGGCCTTGCGTGCCCCAGCCTGGGAGGAACCATGGGCCTGTGCGTCTCTCTGGCCCACACCACTTCAACATTGCGCTACTGGACCTCTATTCAACCGATCTATTACAACCACCCTGTTGAAGCCGCCAATACTGCCGCTCATATTCACGAAGTGTCGGGCGGACGATTTGGTTTTGGTATCGGCGTGAGTCACGGCCCCGTTGTGCAGCGACTGGGCGTGGAAACAGGAAAGCCACTATCGGATATTCGCAACTATGTGCAGGCCATGCGTGCTCAGGAAAAATTCTCGGGCGCTTTGCCCCCCATTTACTTGGCCGCACTGCGCGACAAGATGCTCCAACTCTCTGGCGAAATCGGCAATGGCGCAATTTGGGCTAACGCTTCTTTGAGTTTCACACCCACCCAACTCAAACGAAATGAAGCACACTTACCTTCGTCATTTTTTCTGTCGAACATGATTCCGACTGTCATCGATGACGATGTTGATGCAGCTCGTGCGATTAATAGAAAAACATTGACCGGTTATGTCACTTTGCCGAATTACCGCAACTACTGGCGTGAAGCTGGCTACCAAGAAGAAATGGACGCAATAGAAGTGCTACTTGCTGCTGGAAAGCGAGATGAAATACCAAGTGCCATGAGCAACAAATGGCTCGATGACTGCACTCTCAGTGGGCCAGCTGGTCGCGTGCGCGACGGAATTGCTGCTTGGTATGCAACCGGAGTGACCCCAATAGCTGTGATGTCATCAACAACGGGCGGTCAGGCAAAAGCAATTAATGAACTAATTGCTCTGTATAGCTAGCAACTGACGTTCACGAAGAAACTCTTCAACACGAACTCGAATCTCATCGCGTACACGGCGCACGAAATCGAGGTCTTGCCCGGCAGGGTCGGTAATTTCCCAATCAAGGCGTTCTTTGCCTGGCAGAATTGGACAGTCATCACCGCATCCCATTGAGATGACCACATCTACTTCGTGCAACATTTCCATTGTCCACTTTTTAGGTTGTTCATCGGCAAGCGATATGCCTACCTCTTCCATAGCGGCAAGTGCCATAGGGTTGACACTGTTCGCAGGCGCAGAACCACCTGACAACACCACAACATCTGTGGTCGCCAAGCTACGCGTTAATGCCGCAGCCATTTGAGACCTGCCAGCGTTATGTACACATAAATACAGAATGCCAAACGAACCACTCATTGCGATGCCTTGCTTTCATCTATAAAAACGCCTCGTGCCAAAAGCATGCCAACAACAGCTCCTATGCACTGTGCAACGACGAACATCGGAACCGAACCAGGGCGAATTCCGGCAAACGTGTTTGATAACGAACGACCCACGCTCACTGCGGGGTTTGCGAAGCTAGTTGATGACGTGCACCAATACGCAGCAGTGATCCATGCAGGAACCAAGTATGGAATTGCAGCGGTTCTATTTGTGCGAATGCAACCTTGAATGAGCAAAATGAGAACTGCTGTAGCCACTACCTCACCCACATACTGCGGGACACCCGACCGAACCTTGGTGGAAAGATTGACCACGTCGAGTGAGAACATAATGTTGGCAATCATTGCTCCGGCACACGCGCCTGCGACTTGTGCAACAACATATTGGATGGCATCACCTGCGTTGATTCGCTTGTCAAAATATTCCGTAGCTGTTACCACCGGATTGAACTGCGCGCCAGAAATCGAACTGAAAAGATAAATGAATAAAAGCAGTCCACCCGTTGTCGCAATGGTGTTAGCTAAT
>JBIKNT010000238.1:0-3012 GCA_044358465.1 Ilumatobacteraceae bacterium | reverse complement strand
GAATACTGATCAATAATTTTTGCGCGTTTGTCATTCACCAAAAGCGAGAGTTTTCCGTAATTTGGGCCCACGGAGTAAAAGAGTGTGAATTTCTTTGTTGACGCAGAGAAAGTAGCCGATGTGCCTGCGCTTGTGGCAACAAGAAGCGAGTTGCCATAGGCCAATTTTGTTGGTGTAGATATCCATTTTGGAGTTTTCACTGAAGAAGCAATTGTTGTTGCAGTAGGAACGGTGAGCGAAGGTGGGGTGCTTGCTGCGACCGACGTAGGTGTCGACGCATTGGGAATAGTGCTGGTGCTGCTACTAGTGCTGGTGGAACTGGTACTGGTGGAACTGGTACTGGTGGTGGTGGATTCAGTCGATTGAGTAAACACTGAAGAAGCGGGGCTATTGCCTGCGACATTGGTAGCAACCACGGTGAATGAGTATGAAGTTGAATCATTGAGACCCGTGAGTGTGCACGAAAGTGGGCCAGATGTCCATGTGCATGAATGAGAACCAGGGCTCGCTGAAACGGTATACATAGTGACAGTAGAGCCGTTTGCTGAACTTGCACTCCACGTCACTTGAGCGGTGGTTTCTGAGGCAAGTACTGCAGTCACACTCGGTGCACCCGGTACTGCAAAAGGAGTAACGCTTGTAGATGTTGAAGACATGCCATACACGTAGTCAGACGGTGAAGTGCTAGCAGAAATAGTCAATGCGTATGTTTCTCCCGGAGAAAGCATGGTGCCATCGTCAAATTCCGTCACCCGTAAGCCGACGAGTGGAGCTACACAGGCTGCAGCATTATCAACGAGATCATCGGGGTTAATGGTAAGGGTGCTCGTTATATCTGAATGTTCTGCTTGTAGCGAATACGAAGTTACTGCAGCCGATGACGGTGTGTAAGTAGGGGCAGACCAGCACGCATCGAAGTAACGGTTGCCTGCAGACGCTGTGAGTGATGTGGGTTCGTTGGGCTGACCAGCAGTAACCACAAACGCCGAAGTGGTATCGCCCATTCCTTGCGCATTTGCTGCAGCAACCGATACCGAGTATCGCGTGTCATCGGTCAGTATTGTGTCGGGAAGCGTTGAATCAATTGAATTACTCACTGATGTGATGGTGCAGGTACGGGCCGAGGTGAGACATGAGGACGTGCCGGTGACTGCGCCATCACCTGTTGTGTATTCACTCGTAATTCCCATTGGGTCAACCACAGTGATTGCATAGTACGTAATGGGGGAGCCGCCAGTGTCGGGTGCGAGCCATTCAATATAAATGGAGCCAGGTCGTATTGCAGAAATGGTGGGAACACCTGGAACAGTTGCAGGAGTACCTGTTGCTGTTGCGGCAGACGATGACCCTTCATCGTTAGTTGCGCTCACTTGAATGTTGTAGGTGGTGCCGTTGGCAAGGCCGACGAGTATGGCCGTTGTTTCTGTTGCCCCAACGCTTTGTGTTGCGATGGTCACTCCACTCAGCGTGGCGGTTGCTGTGTAACCCGAAATGGCGTTTCCACCATTAGATGTAGGTGCAGAAAATGAAACTGCGAGGCTCGCATTTCCCGACTCAACTGCAATGTTCTCGGGTGACCCAGGAACTGTACGTGGCGTTGCCGTCACAGTGGCGCTATAAGTTCCTGTTCCATTTAAAGATGTGGAAGCAACAGACACTTCATATTGAGAGCCATTTGTTAAGCCGGTAAGGGTTTTTGCACACACACCTGCAGTGCAAAGTGATGTGTTCGCAGTTGTTGTTGAAGTAGTTGCACCAAGCACATACTTCACTGAGTATTCGGTAATGGTGATGCCGGTGGCATTCGAAACACTTGGCCACTGAAGAGTGACCGACCCGGAACTGAGATCACTAATACTGAGGCTGGCGGGTGCGGGCAAACGTCCAGCCATCACGGTTGTGCGAATCGACTCTGAGCCAGCTGCCGCAATGGCATTTGATTGACCGGAATTGTCTTGTGACGCAACCACACCGATGTCATAAAGCGTGCCATCGGTGAGGCCAGCAAGGGTGAGAGACCTGGTGCTCGAAAGAGAGCTGAAACTCGTTGCCACAACAGAATCTGTTCCACGGGAATACGCCCGTGCAACATAGGAAGTGATGGGTGCGCCGCCATCGCTCTCAGGTGCAGTCCAAGTGACGACGATGTCGCTGGTTCCTTCCGCGTGAGCTTCGGAAATGAGAGGCGCAGACGGGCGGCCGGGTACAACTGCTGTGACGGTGACTGCATCACTTGTGCCGGCCGTATTTGTTGCGCTGATGGAAACGTCATATGAAGAACCAACTACAAGGCCAGAAGTAATGAGTGCGGTGGTGTCGGAACTTGCCAAAGTTGCGGTTGCACGTTGTGTTGTGGTTCCGGAATCGACCACCACAACGTTGTAGCGGCTGATACTGGCTCCACCGTTGTCGCTCGGCGCAGCAAATGTGAGTCTGATGCCGCTCGATGTTGGCTCTGCTTGAACTGTGCGTGGCACCGAGGGCGCTCCGATAGGCGTGACACTGACGGAAGAACTCTCTGGGCCGGTGCCAACGGTGTTCAGTGCTTCTACTGTCACGCTGTGAACACTGGCATTGATGATGTCGTATGTGGGGCCAGTAAGAGTAAGCGAGGTTGCATCTGCTGGGGCGCCAACGCGTGCCACAACAACACCTGCGCGCCGAACGACCACGTTGTATGACACCAAATCATTTGGGGAAGTGGGGGCCTGCCAAGTAACCGTGATTGATTTTGAAGCATTGGACGATGCACTCACTGATGTCGGGGCAGACGGTGGTGTTGGGGCGGCGTAGAAACCAAATGCTGCAGACCATATTCCGCCAGCTACCACTGCATCAACGTCGCTGATTGCTGTTGTATTGCTGGTGAGTGCCTGTACTGGGCTTGTAGAGAATGCCGTGACTCCACTAGTTGCAGCGGCCCAATCGGAGCGGCCAATTTGCCCATATGTATTCGCACCCCATGTGACAACTGTTCCGGAGGTGAGAATGCCAACACCGCTATTGCGATAC
>JBIKNT010000237.1:0-3013 GCA_044358465.1 Ilumatobacteraceae bacterium | reverse complement strand
GTATCCACTCGCCAAAATGTTGTGAACAGAAACAAAGCCAAATTTACCTGGGTGACTAGATGCACCGGTGACCACAACACCTTTGGGTTCAAAAAGAGCGCGGAAATGTTCATCATCAAGCACAGAAGAAGCAACGTTGTGATTGGTTGGTGTGGTGAATGCATCTTCAATTTCTACGAGAGCATCAACTGCTACCACTTCCCCCGTATTGGTAACGAGCAGTGGGTTGAGGTCGATAGAAGCGATATCGGATCGTTCAGTGCTCACTTTGGAGAGAGCCAATAAGACACGTACGAGAGCATCTACCGAGACCGCTGGCTCTCCTCGAAACTCGCCAAGCAACTTTTGTGAACGCAGTTCTGACACCATTTCATGAGCGTCGTGCGCGCTCAGAGGCACAGGTCGGAACACTACGTCTGCAATGGCTTCAGCAAGCACCCCACCAACACCAAGCATCACATTGGCGCCAAATTGAGCGTCACGAACGACACCTGCAATGAACTCGCGGCTGCTTTTCACCATGGGCGCGATGAGCACTTCTACTTCTCCATCGGCTGGAACCGCCGCAGCCAACAAATCGTCCACCGCTTTACAAACGTCGTCGATTGTCTGGAGGTTCAATTTCACGAGCCCACGCTCGGTTTTATGGGCGATGGAAGGGCCACAGAGCTTTGCAACTACGGGCAAGCTCATGTTCGCCAACACTTCGCCCACTTCTGAACTATTGACCACAACTCGCTCTTGGAGAATAGGGAGCCCGTGTCGCGCGAGGATTTCTTTACTGGCGAATTCTGACAAAGTGCTCATGGCGAAAGATTAGTTCTTTAGCAACAATCAACTGTGCTCACAGGGTGTGCCTTGAGTAGATTTTCGTGAATGCATCTCGTTTCTAGCCTCTTCATGGATAATTTTGAAATTCGACAGGTAGCGGGTCCGGCTACTCGTATCGATATGACGGGGGCCTTCTTCTCGACAGTGGCGACAGGTGACCTACCGCTCACACTTACCCCCCATTTCGTTGCCCTCATCTTCTGTGAACCAACAGAGAAGGGTGAGGGAATCTTTGAAGTTGTTTTTCGCAAAGGGATCTCAAGTGAGAGCGAGCAAATTGCTCGTAACGTGAGTCCGTTTCGCGTCGACCCGGGCAAGTTCACATATCGTCTCGTACGGGCGGAACTTGAATTTACAGAATATTGTCAAATCTTTGCTCATTGCCGCATCGACCAAGACGCGTGGCACATCGTGCCGTTAACCCTTCTCCCCCCTGTCGCCGATTAGTCTTTCATTGTGACAACAGCACCTTTAGTCGGCTCACTCGACACCGCGTCCTTCGACGCCAACGCAATTGCCATTATTCGCGGTTTCGCCATGGACGCACCTTTCTACGCGAAAAGCGGGCACCAAGGTACTGCGATGACCCTCGCACCTCTCGCTCACGTGTTGTATTCGCGTGTGATGAATCACAACCCTGTTGACCCATTATGGATGAATCGTGACCGATTCATTTTGTCTAACGGCCATGCTTCCATTTTGCAGTACGCAAACCTCTTTCTCAATGGGTATGGCCTAGAGCTCGCCGACATTAAAGCCTTTCGGCAACTCGGTTCATTAACTCCAGGGCACCCTGAGGTCGGACACACTTCAGGCGTAGAGGTCACCACCGGCCCATTGGGCCAAGGATTTGCCAATGCAGTAGGTATGGCAATTGCCGAGTCGCACTTGCGCGCCCAATTGGGCAGCGATCTCGTCGACCACCACACCTACGTCATAGTGGGTGACGGCTGCCTGATGGAAGGTGTGAGCCATGAGGCAGCATCTTTGGCTGGGCATTTAAAACTCGATCATTTAGTGGCCATTTTCGACGACAATAAAATCACTATTGACGGAGCACTAGATCTCACATGTTCAGACAATGTTGCCGACCGCTTTCGCTCGTATCAATGGAATGTCATTGAATGTGGAGATATTTCTCAAGACTGTGATGCTTTAGAGAAAGTTCTCTTGCAGGCTCGTCAGCATGTTGGGCAGCCAACGCTTATTGTTTTACCAACACATATTGGTTTCCCATCACCAGATTTCACCGATCAGCATGCGGCTCATGGGAATCCATTCACTGAAGAACACATTGCTCGCACCAAGGAAGTAATTGGAATGCCGAACGAAGCATTCTGGGCCCCGTCAGATATTGTGCTGCAACACAGAGACCATGCCGTAGTTCGTTGCAAAGATGCATATTCAGATTGGCAAAATAAGTCGGCTAAGAAATCAGGCGACATTGCTGCATACTCGAACAAAGATATTGTGCAGAAAATGTCATCTGTATTACCAGTGTTTGGTAACGACGAGTCGCCCGCCACTCGAGTGGCGATTCAAAAGGTGCTTGAAGCAGCAACAAAAGTATTGCCACAGTTAATTTCTGGTGCAGCCGACCTCACAGGTAATACCGGTGCAAAGCTTTCTGGAGAACAGGCCTATAGCGCGTCGAACCCGGCAGGAAAACAGCTGTACTACGGAATCCGCGAGCACGCTATGGGTTCAATTGCTAATGGTATGGCGCTGCATGGAATGGTTTTACCCGTCGTTGGTACCTTCTTCGTGTTTGCCGACTACATGCGACCATCGCTGCGCCTCGCGGCATTAAGCAAAGCAAAAGTTGTGTTTATTTTCAGCCACGACTCTGTGGGTGTTGGCGAAGACGGACCCACTCACCAGCCGGTCGAACAACTGGCGTCTTTGCGTATCATCCCAGGTTTACAAGTCATTCGTCCGTGTGATGGAAACGAAACAGCAGCTGCATGGTTGCAAGCACTCGCCTTTGATGGTCCCACTGCACTCATCTTGAGCCGTCAAAACCTTCCCATCGTCACCGACGGATCCGCCGTGCGCACTGGTGCGGCAATGATTCGATCTGTCGATCAACCCGATCTTGTATTAGTGGGAACAGGCAGTGAAGTTTCCGTGTGCCTAGAAGCCGCAGAGATATTGGCTAGTCGAGGCGTGTCTGCCAGTGTTG
>JBIKNT010000236.1:0-3041 GCA_044358465.1 Ilumatobacteraceae bacterium | reverse complement strand
TGGGAAACGCCACAACTTTACGAACTCACGTGGTTGCCGCCCATGAACAATCCGCTCTACAAGGCGGGCAAAATGATGGCAGAAGCACAATGGCCCACCTTTGTTGAGCACTTTGGTGAACGCCTTGGCGGCGACATGCTGGACACATTGAAACTCGCTTGCGAGAAATACCCCGACATGCTCGATTGGTGGGTACAGCAAGGCCACCAAACCTTTACCCACACCGACTGCCGTGCAGAGAACTATCTTTTCGGCGGAAGCGCCGGAGCCGACACCATCACGATGATCGACTTTCAACTCAGCACGCGCCACGTAGGGGCATGGGATGTATGTAACTTGCTCGCAGCTTCTATTACTCCGGAACTACGTCGCGAACACGAAGGTGCACTGTTGCAGCGTTACTTCAACCGCGTCAGCGAACTTGCTGGCGATAAGCCAGGTTTTGCCGGCTATTCACTCGATCGTTTGTGGTACGACTACCGCGCATCGCTGTTGCAACAAGGAGTTGCTCAGGTCATCACGTCGAACCTGCAAGGCGGAAACGAACGCGGCACTGAACTTCTGGAACAGCTGCACATGCGCCCATTGCTTGCTGCCATCGACCACAACGTCGGTGACATTTTGAAAGATATCAAATAAAGAAAGAACATGACAGAACTTCTTCCCCCTCCCAGCGACAGCAACTTAGAAGAAATACACGAGCGCACTTATTTAGTGAAGTCGTATTACAAATCGAAAGACTCCATGATTGTTCGTGGCGCAGTGCGCGACTTCAAACCTGCTGGTTTGTATGTGCCCGACGACCCAGAGCCACTCCCCGTGCATCACATGATCGTTGCCTTGGAAATTTCACACCCGAGCATGCTCATTACCGATGCCACGGTAGAACTAGAAGTAACACCGCATCTCGGCTGTCAACGCATCTCCGACCACTATAAAAACCTCATTGGCCTCAGCATTGCGCGTGGCTTTACTCATAAAGTGCGTGAACTTTTTGGTGGTCCACGCGGCTGTACGCACACCACTGCACTGCTGCAAGCAATGGCACCTGTTGCCATTCAAAGTGTGTGGTCGATGAATGCAGTTGGGGTACGCGACGGTGTCGACCTACCAGCAGTTCCACGCGGTACTCGCGAAGAACGCCTTGCCGCAATGCGCTTCAACCTCAATACATGCCACATTTGGGACGAAAACGGTGAAATGGCCAACATCGTTGCCGACGGTGGCGACATTGGACTACCACTGTGGATTGAAGATCGCTACGCCAAACTGGGGCGCAACCCTATTGAGTGGCGCAAGCGGATGGGTAACGACTAAGGCTTTTTAGAAAACAAAGACAGGCTTAATGGTGACGCCTGTTTCGCTATCGTGCTGTGCTTCGTTAATTTGATCGAGTCGATACGTTTTAATGAGTTTCTCAATAGGAAACTGCCCACGACGATGCCACTCAATCATCTTGGGAATGAATTCACCAGGGAACGCATCGCCTTCAATTACTCCCATCACAGTTTTACCAAAGAGAAAACCACTTCCTTCAAGTGTGAATTCAGCAAGGCCTGCACCCACTAAGCAACACACACCTGTGGGTCGCAAAGCATCGACGGCACCGCGCACCACCGACTGCACACCTGTGGTGTCGAATGCATACTGTGCACCACCAGCGGTGATTTGCTGTACCGACTCGACAATGTTGGATGTCGATTTCGCATTTAATGTGTGCGTTGCACCAAGTTCATGAGCAAGAGCCAACCGGGAATCGTGCAGGTCGACTGCGATGATGATGCTGCATCCGGCAATTTTTGCCGCCATCACTGCTGCTAAACCCACCGCACCAGCACCGTAAATTGCAATAGATGTTCCTGCACGGGCTTTAAGCGAGTTGATAACAGCGCCTGCACCTGTTTGAAAACCACAACCCAATGGGCCAAGTAATTCCAACTTCACATCGTCAGCGGTTACCTTCACCACGTTGCGCTCACTTGCCATTGCATAATTCGCAAAACTTGATTGCCCAAACCAGCAACATGCCATGTTGGTGCCATCAGCCGACGTCAGCGGGGTCGAGCCATCCATGCGCGACCCCATGAAGTTCAACGGGTAAAAGAGATCACAATATTGAGGAAATCCCGTCGAGCAGTTTGTGCATTTCCCACAACTTGCATACGACATCACCACTTTGTCACCAGGCACAACCGAGGTCACTCCTACGCCTACCGCTTCCACGATGCCTGAACCTTCGTGACCCAAAACAACAGGCAGAGGAAATGGAGCTCCAGGTGTGCGCGCCAAGAGATCGGTGTGACACATGCCCGCACCCACGACCCGTACCAGCACCTCTCCTGGTCGCGGATCAGATATCTCTAACTCACGCACCTCGAATGCTCCGTCGTGACTGGGCAGTACTGCTGCAGAAATTTTCATCATTTCATCATGCCATGTCTTGGCAACATGCGCGACAAGACCTAGAATGAGTTCCGAAGGGGAGTATCCCGTAAGTACCGAAGTCGTCATCACGGCAGAAGTGAGCAATCACTTGTGCCCGGCCCGGTTGCCCAGTTTGGGAGGGAGAGACTTTCGACGAAGTTCATGTGCTGGTTCACCAGCACCCGTCGAAAGGAAGTACCCATGTTTAAAAACACCATTAAAACGTCCGTTCTCCTCGCTGGGCTCGGTGGCCTCATTGTCACCATTGCCGGTGTCTTAGGTGGTGGCAGCTCTAGCTCACTGACCTTTGGCCTTGTCATCGCCTTTGTCATGGTGGGTGGTTCGTATTGGTTCAGCGACAAACTTGCTCTGAAAAGCGCCAAAGCCCGCATCGTGACCGAAGAAGATGCCCCCCTCTTCTTCGGAATGGTGAAGGAATTGGCAACCCGTGCCGGAATGCCAATGCCACGGGTTGCCATCTCCCCCAGTGAGCAGCCCAACGCTTTTGCAACAGGGCGCAACCCACGTCACGCGGTGGTGTGTGCAACAGAGGGTCTTTTGCGCTCCATGCCAGAAGATGAGTTGCGTGGCGTCATGGCACATGAGTTAATGCACGT
>JBIKNT010000278.1:0-3101 GCA_044358465.1 Ilumatobacteraceae bacterium | reverse complement strand
GCTTGCGCGCGTTGATGTGCTTGCGCTAGGGATACTTAAAGCAGCGTGAAAAACCGGCGGAGGTGGCGGAAGTGGAGACTGTGGCTGCACTGGGGTCCACACCGGGTCGGCAACGGGGATGTTCTCAGGGTTCCACTGATTTTCTGTCATACCCCATACTTACAACGCAAAGGGCCGGCGCACATAGCGCCGGCCCTAAGAAGTTCTTAAGAATTCAGAAAATGATTAATTTGACTGAATTTTGATTTCGATATCGACACCAGCAGGAAGCTCGATGCGCTGCAGGCTGTCGATGGTTTTTGCGTTCGGATCGACGATGTCGATGAGACGCTTGTGGATACGCATTTCAAAGTGCTCGCGTGAGTCTTTGTCAACGTGTGGACCACGAATCACCGTGTAACGGTGCTTATCGGTTGGTAGTGGAATTGGCCCACGGATAGTGGCGTTGGTACGAGTAACGGTCTCAACAATTTTGCGTGTTGATTGGTCGATGATCTCGTGATCGAATGCCTTGAGACGGATGCGAATGCTTTGTGCCATTGGTGATCCTTACTTCAGGATCTTTGTGACTCGACCAGCACCAACAGTACGGCCACCCTCACGAATAGCGAAACGCAAACCCTCATCCATAGCAATGGGCTTACCCAACTCCACCGTCATATTCACATTGTCACCAGGCATCACCATTTCCGTACCAGCAGGCAACTGAACAGTGCCCGTCACGTCGGTCGTACGGAAAAAGAACTGCGGACGATAGTTATTGAAAAACGGCTTATGACGACCGCCTTCTTCTTTCGTCAACACATACACCTGACCCTCAAAACCCGTATGCGGAGTAATCGAACCCGGCGCACACAACACCTGGCCACGCTCCACATCTTCTTTTTTCGTTCCACGCAACAACGCACCAATGTTGTCGCCAGCCATACCCTCATCGAGCAACTTACGGAACATTTCCACACCAGTACACGTCGTCTTTTGCGTATCACGCAAACCAACGATTTCAATTTCATCACCAGTGTGAACCTTGCCCTGCTCCACTTTGCCGGTCACAACAGTTCCACGACCAGTAATGGTGAACACGTCTTCAATAGGCATCAAGAAAGGCTTATCAAGCTCACGCACAGGCTCAGGAATAGACGCATCACACGCAGCCATCAAATCCATCACTTTTTCCTGCCAAGCAGCATCACCCTCAAGAGCCTTCAAAGCAGAAACACGCACAACAGGCGCATCATCACCAGGGAACTCATACTCACTTAACAACTCGCGAACCTCAAGCTCAACAAGTTCCAACAACTCTTCATCTTCCACCATGTCGCTCTTATTCAAAGCAACAACAATGTAAGGAACACCCACTTGGCGAGCCAACAACACGTGCTCACGTGTTTGAGGCATCGGACCATCAGTAGCAGCAACCACCAAAATCGCGCCGTCAACCTGAGCAGCACCAGTGATCATGTTCTTGATGTAGTCAGCGTGACCAGGCATGTCAACGTGGGCATAGTGACGATTCTCTGTCTCATACTCAATATGAGCAATCGAAATCGTAATACCACGAGCTTTTTCTTCAGGAGCCTTATCGATCTGATCGAACGGCGTATACGACGCCAAACCACGATCGGCCAACGTCTTAGAAATAGCAGCCGTCAACGTGGTCTTACCATGGTCAATGTGACCCATCGTTCCAATATTCACGTGAGGCTTATTACGCTCAAACTTTGCCTTAGACATTTCTGATTACTCCGTTTACGTTGTGTGATGTTTTCAAGGATCTGTATTCGTATTACTTATGTATATTGCGACTCAACAATTACTCGCCGCGTACGCGCTTGATGATTTCTTGTGAAATCACTTCAGGCACTTGCTGGTACGAGTGGAATTGCATGGTGTACGTTGCTCGGCCCTGTGTACGAGACCTGAGGTCGGTACTGTATCCGAACATTTCAGAGAGCGGTATCTGGGCACGTACAACCTGCGTGTTACCGCGGGCTTCCATGCCTTCAATACGGCCACGACGGCTGGAAAGGTCTCCCATGACGTCGCCCATGTATTCATCGGGGGTTACTACTTCAACGCCCATGATTGGCTCAAGAAGAACAGGCTTTGCCATTTCAGCAGCCTTTTTAAAGGCCATCTGACCAGCAATTTTGAACGCCATTTCGCTGGAGTCCACGTCGTGATACTGGCCATCGACCAAGCTCACCTTGACGTCTACCGTGGGGTATCCGGCAAGAACACCTGCATCGAGGGCTTGCTGAATACCTTGGTTGGTTGGCTGGATGTATTCACGAGGAACTTTACCGCCGGTAATTTTGTCGACGAACTCGTAACCGCCACCAGGACCAGAAGGTTCAACAGTAATTTTTACTACTGCGAACTGACCAGAACCACCGGACTGTTTGATGTGACGGTATTCCACCGACTCAACTTTTTTCGTGATGGTTTCGCGGTAGGCAACTTGTGGTTTACCAACAGTTGCTTCCACGTTGAATTCACGCTGCATACGGTCGACCAGAATTTCAAGGTGCAATTCACCCATTCCTGAAATGACTGTTTGCGCAGTTTCTTCATCGGTGCGAACACGGAATGTGGGGTCTTCATCGGACAAAGACTTCAAAGCCTTACCAAGTTTGTCTTGGTCGTCTTTTGTCTTTGGCTCAATTGCCACGTGAATTACTGGCTCAGGGAAAATCATTCGTTCAAGAATGATGGGGTCATTGCGATCGCACAATGTGTCGCCGGTTGTGGTTTCTTTGAAACCAAGACCAGCAACGATGTCGCCAGCCATTGCCACTTCAAGGTCTTCGCGCTGGTTTGCGTGCATCAACAAAATACGACCAAGGCGTTCTTTGCGCTCTTTGGTGCTGTTGTATACCTCGTCACCTTTGTTGATAGTTCCGGAATACACACGGAAGTAGGTGAGCTTGCCAAATGGGTCGGCCACAATTTTGAATGCAAGAGCTGCGAACGGACCATTCTCGTCGGCCTTGCGCACAAGCTGCTCATCGCCCTTGACGTTTTCACCAGTTGCTGGCGCAATGTCGATGGGGCTTGGCAAGAAGTCGACCACTGCGTCGAGCATTGGCTGTACACCTTTG
>JBIKNT010000234.1:0-3106 GCA_044358465.1 Ilumatobacteraceae bacterium | reverse complement strand
TTCCACGTTCCCGCTGCAGCCCACACCTCGTCATACTGCAACAAGTCCGGGTCGACGAACACACGCAGTTGTGTGCTGTGACCAAACGGCGGAACGCCACCAATGGCGAAACCTGTTGCCTGGCGAACAATATCGGCGTCGACGCGAGCACACATATTTCCGCCTGCGGCTAAGGCCAGTTTCTTTTCGTCGAGTTGATTGGAACCACTCACTAGCGCCAACACCACTTCACCATCAACAGCGAAGATGAGGCTCTTCACAATTTGACCAAGGGTGACACCAATAGCGTTTGCAGCATCAAGTGCAGTCTTTGTTCCTTCAGGAAACTTGCGTGTTTCGATAGAAAGACCAGCGGCAGCGGCTGCAGCAGTCACTTTTACAACATTGGGGTGCAACTCTTCACTCATATGACCCCAACTTATCTATTGCATCGGCCAAACGAAAATCACGTTCAGTTACTTGTTTTTTATCGTGCGAGATCAGAGTGATGTTGACTTTGTTATAAGAGTTCGACCAGTCGGGATGATGGTCGTGAAGATCTGCCAACTGGGCAACTTCATTCATGAATGCCCACGCTTGCACAAAGTTCTCAAACTGAAACTGGCGGTGCAGGCCTTGCTCGTCTTGCGCCCACACTGTTAGTTACTCACTTCGTACGAAGCTTTGCAGCCTGTGCAACATCGAAGTAATCAGAGTCGAGAGTAAATTTTCCATCGCGAACTTTATGAAGCGTCCAGCCAGGAAACGAGCCGCTAGGCAAATGACATGTCCACTGCGACCAACCAACTGTTTCATCGCCAGCGCAATCGTCGAGTGAGAACGTCACTCCGCGAGCTGTCATTTCAACATCCATACGATTCATAAAAGCAGTAATTGCTTCCTTGCCAACAAAGTCACCCGATGTTTGATCGGTGAACACAGCATCGTCGGTGAAGAGTTCTGCAAGTTGTGCATACTGACGAGTGTCTTGCATTTTCCAAAACTTTGAGATGAGCGCATGTGCACTTCCCTGTTCGCTCGTACCTTTCGACAATGTTGCTGGCGTTTTCATGTCTGGTACGCGGTCACGCGTGAGTTGTGCATATGCATTGGAGTCGAGATAGTCGGCAACGAAGCAAACCTTTAAGCCATCACCGTCGTCACGTAAACGATAAATGCTTTGGCCGTTAATACCCACTTCACCATTCGGGCCTTTTGCGTACATTGTCCACTTTGCCCATGCGGTGGTGGTACCGGCGCACACTTCCCACTCATCAAACCGTGCGCCTGCTGCCGGAACCATTTCTTCCATATGCCCCATGAAGGTGCGGATGGCGTCGGTTCCTACTTGTGCGCCCATAAAAGGGTCGTAATAAATGGCATCGGGGGTAAAGAGATCGACGAGGCGCGTATAGCGCTGGTCGTCTTCCACTGCACCAAATTTCTTAATGATTTCCTCTGCTGTTGGCATCGCTACCTTCCTTCCCTAGTGAATAAGGTAGAGGAAAATACCTGGGGGTGGAGAAGTGAACGACAAGACCGTAGAAGTCAACTTTTTCGATGTAGAGACCAATAATTGCCCGTACCACGCGTACAAAGACTTGCGTGACGATGCACCGGTGTGGAAAGACCCGCGAACGGGCATGTACGTCATTTCTCGCTACGACGATGTTCGTGCGGTGGTTACCGACGTTGAGCGCTTCAGCAATGCAAAGAAGCCTGTGCGCATTAACACCCCCGAGATGATTGAGCGCCAACAGAAAATTGGGAACCTCTACAAGGAGAAGGGCTGGGTGCCTGCTCCTACCTTGGCTGGCCGCGACGACCCGAACCACAAAGAAATGCGTTCGTTATTCGACCACGCGTTTCGCCCCAGCCGCATTAAGTTGCTCGACCCCATGGTGGAACGTGTTTCACAGCAACTCATCGACGCATTCATCGACAAAGGAACCTGCGACTGGGTGCAGGCCTTTGCCGTTCCGCTCCCCCTCATTGTCATTGGCTTCCAAATGGGCGCACCCGAAGAAGACATTTGGAAAATCAAAGCATGGACCGATGCATGGGTGCAGCGCCTTGGCATGATGCAAACAGAAGAAGAAGCACTGTGGTCAACAGAAATGGAAATTGAGGCTCAGCACTATTTCCAGCCCATCTTCGACAAATTGCGTAAAGAACCTAACGACACTTTGCTCTCCGACATTGTGAACACAGTGATTCCTGAATGGGGTCGCACTTTGTCAGACGAAGAACTGCATGCAGAAATGATGGCCGACACTTTTGTTGGTGGTTCAGAAACAAGCACCAATGCACTTTCTGGTGGAATTATGTTGCTTGCGAAGAATCCAAAAGCATGGAGCCAATTGCGTAGCGACCCCGACAAATATGTTCCGGCACTTGTTGAAGAAGCTATTCGCTTGGAAGGCCCAGTGCAGGGTCTCTTCCGCGTAACAACAGTTGATGTAGAAATGCATGGTGTCACCATTCCTGCTGGTTCTACAGTGAATATTCGTTTCGCTGCAGCTAACCGCGACGACCGGCATTTCGAGAACCCCGATGAACTCGACCTTGATCGTGCAAACACACGCTCACATGTTGGCTTCGGCGCAGGTGTTCACTTCTGCTTGGGTGCGCCACTTGCACGACGCGAATTAGCTATTGGTTTTCGCGCATTCGTCGACAACATCGCCGACTTCGCACTTGTTGACCCCAACATGCACCTCGACTACCAGCGCAACTTTGCCTTGCGGGCACTTACTTCACTTCCTATTACCTTTGAAGCGAAGCGTAAGTGAGCCGCTTGCTTTCACTCGCCGCGGGCGTACACCCAACGCTTCCACCTGCCGACATGGTTACTACTGCAGCAGGGGCAGGTTGGCCAGCATGTGGCATTTGGTTCGATGGAGCTACTTGGACTTCTGCCACTACCAAAGAAGTAAAAAAGCGTCTTGACGACACCGGTGTTATTGCGCTCGATATGGAGCCAATTATTCCTGCAGATGGAGCCGACGACTATGCAGAGCAACTCATTGAAGCGGCTGCCGAAGTAGGTGCCCGTTTCATTTTGTTCACTAGCCGCAAAAAAGACTTACAAGCAAATATCGACCGCTATGCGCAAGCTTGTGATTTT
>JBIKNT010000233.1:0-3115 GCA_044358465.1 Ilumatobacteraceae bacterium | reverse complement strand
CCTCGAAGATCAAGATGCCGTGGCTGCGCGTATTGGTTCGCGAGACGCCGATGCGTTAATGCTTGAAGTTTCTACTGCTGCACGCCGAATTGCTTGGATTGCCGATGAAGCGTGGGCTCGTATTGACCCTCCGGCTAATGCCAATGAGCCCCCACGACGCATTGCTCCTGGCGTAGAAATGCGTGCAGGTGAGATTCATTTAGAAAGCGATGCAGACCCCGCTACCGACCCAACGTTGGTGCTTCGAGTTGCCACTGCTGCTGCACGACTAGGTGCTCGTATCGACCGTGCATCGTTGAACCGTTTAGGTGAAGAAACACCAGTGTGGCCAGACCCATGGCCTGCTGGGGCAAGCGATGATCTTGTTGCATTGCTTTTGGAAGGCGAGCGCGCGATACCAGTTCTTGAAGCAATAGATCAACGTGATCTCATTACCAAGGTGTTGCCCGAGTGGGCACCGGTACGTAGCAAGCCACAACGCAATGCGTATCACCGGTTCACTGTCGACCGACATTTATGGCAAACAGTTGCGAATGCCGCTGCGCTTGTCGACACTGTGTCGCGGGCCGACTTGCTCATGCTCGGTGCACTCTTCCACGATATTGGCAAGGGTTACCCAGGTGACCATACCGATGTAGGCATCGAGATGTTTGCGTACATTGGCCCACGAATGGGTTTGTCACAAGAAGACACCGCGATTGTTTCAAGCCTGATTCAGCACCACTTGTTGCTTGCCGACACCGGTACTCGTCGAGACCTCAGCGACGACGCAACAATTACTGGAGTTGCCACACTCATTAAGTCGTCAGTAGCGCTCGATTTGTTACGAGCACTCACGGAAGCCGATTCCAAAGCGACGGGTGTTTCGGCGTGGAGCGATTGGAAGGCGGGCTTGGTGTATGAACTCACCGAGCGCGTGCACCACGTGTTGGGTGGCGGAGATGTGCGAGATGTGATTTGGAAACTCTTTCCCGATGCAGAAGTGCTTGAAATGATGGCTGAAGGCCGTTTTGCTGTGTGTACAACAGAAGACTCCATCACGGTGGTGAGCCCCGACCGCCCCGGAACATTCAGCAAGGTAGCTGGAGTCATGGCACTTCATGGTTTAGACGTGTTGGGCGCTGAAGCGCACAGCGATGAGCGTGAAGCAGAAACAGCAATGGCTGCATCTGAATTTCGTGTGCTGCCCCCGCAAGATCGCCCGATTGAATGGGCACGCATTGTTGACAGTTTGGAACGTGCGTTGAAGAACCAAATGGCACTCGAGGCGCGACTCGCCGAGCGTGCAGAAACCTACAAGGTGCGCCGTGTGCGTACTGCTGTGCCACCTGCGCCCCCAACGGTTCGCTTCGATAACGCAGCCTCATCAAATAGCACACTCGTGGAAGTGCGTGCCCCCGACCGTGTGGGTATTTTGTACAACATCACAAAGACTTTTGCCGACACTGGGCTCGACATCCGCCATGCGCGAGTGCAAACGCTGGGGAACGAAGTAGTTGACACGTTTTATGTACGCACCACCGACGGGCAAAAAGTGACTGACCCTGCACATCAAAGCGAAGTGGAGCGTGCCATCCTCTTTGCGGTAACGAAGTAGTCTCACACTGTGAACGAACTTGGTCCAGAAGACTTTCAACGCGATCTTTTACGATGGAGTGAAACACTTGCCAGCATTGCGCGAACAGGAATGGGTTTTACGCAAAGTTTGTACGAGCGTGAGCGATACGAAGAAGTACTACACGTAGCAAGCGATATAAAAGCTGCTTCTGAAGAAGCCATTGAAGTGCGCCGCGAGCAAGATCACTTTGTTCAAGAGTGGATGGAAAACATTGGTGAAGGCGTTCCTGGTTATGTCACTCCTAAAGTTGCAGTAGGCGCCATCGTGGGCAACGACAACGGAGAAATCTTGCTCATGAAGCGGGCCGATAGCGGTATTTGGTTGTACCCCACTGGCTGGGCCGATGTGGGTTATTCACCAGCTGAAGTTGCGATGAAAGAAGTACATGAAGAAACGGGTATTGAATGTGAAGTGCTCGAGCTGCTTGGAGTAGTCGACGGAATGCGCATGGGCTTCTCGCGCTTTGGCATGTACATGTTGTTGTTCAGATGTCGTGCAACAGGCGGCTCATTAAGTGGGCATCCGTTAGAGACGGCCGACGTGGGCTGGTTTGGGCGCGATAACTTGCCATCACCTGCTGCAGGTGTGCAGTGGTGGGGGCCTATGGCTTTCAATGCCATTGATGGAAAACACACAGGTGCAACCTTCGATGCGCCACGACAGCCCGTGTGGCGCCAAGACGACAATTAAATTATTTGTCTTGGTCGCGGAGGAACTGTTCGACTTCTTCCATCAGCATGTCGGCATCGGCCGGGTCTGAGGCATCGTCGCCAGTATCTACTGCAAAATCAAATTGTAATTGTGAATCGTCTTCTTCAAAATCGAAGTCGTCATCGTCGTCTTCGATGGTAATGCCAGCATCACTCATGCTTTCTAAACGCGATACGTAGGAACGAAGGTCGTCGTCATCGTCGAGCATGGAGTTGAGTTGTAGCTCGTATGCATCGATGCGGCTCATCATGTGGCCAACGGGCGCAGGAGTACCGATGATGTCACACGCGCGTTGCATGAGTGCGACCGAAGCTTTTGGTGAACTAATTTGCCCGGCATATGCAGGAACAGCTGCCCATAACGATGCAGAAGGAACACCAGCTTTGGAACACGCATCGTTGAGAACACCAACGATTCCGGTGGGGCCTTCATAACGAGAGCGTTGCAGATCGAAGCGGTCAACCAAGTTGTCGTCGGTTGCAGTACCAATGAGTTGCACCGGACGCGAGTGGGGCACGTCGGCAAGAAGCGCACCGAGGGTGAGAAACAAAGATGCATTGTATTTTTCAATGACGCTCACAATTTGTTCGCTAAACAAGCGCCAGCGCAATGCAGGCTCGGGGCCAAGAATGAGAATGACATCGGAACCAGCTGAACGGATGTGCCATAAACCTGTTGCTGGCCACACAATGCTGCGCACACGCCCATCGGACAAACGCACTTGCGGACGAATAGTGGCGAAGTCGGTGAAGAACTCGGGTTCAATTTCGGCAAGTGCTGTTGCGC
>JBIKNT010000232.1:0-3140 GCA_044358465.1 Ilumatobacteraceae bacterium | reverse complement strand
GTTGTGGACAGCCCCAGCTTCTTGCACGGCGCCTGCATACAACAGGAATTTCTCGGTGAGGGTGGTTTTACCGGCGTCGGGGTGGCTGATGATGGCAAAGGTGCGCCGACGGTTTGCTTCAAGGGCGATATCGCCGGAGGTGGGGGTGGGGGCGAGATTTTCCATAAGAAAGGCCGCGAGGCAGTGGTTCAACCTACCGCGTTCTCTTGACTTCTCTGATACCCTAGGGGGTATGTGTAGAAAAGTGAATTGCAGAAAATGCGGTAAGCCCAGTTGGTCTGGCTGTGGTGCCCACGTCGAGCAAGTGCTCGGAGACGTGCCAAAAAGCCAGCGTTGCCAGTGCAGCGCCCAGGCCAAAGTGGCAACCGGAGGAACGGGATCGTTCATATCAAAGGTGCTGAAGAAAATCGGAGGTACAAAATGAAAAAAAGATTGGTGTTCATTTCCTGTTGTGTGATCGGTTTAGTCCTGAGTTCGTGTGGGACTTCTTCAAAAAGCGTTGAAACGCAGGTCTCAGATGCTCCACAGAGCACAGCAAAAACTGAATCTGCCATCTTGATTGATGTGCGTACGGCCGAAGAATTTGCAGCCGGGCATCTTCAAGGTGCAATCAATTACAACGTGGAAGACGGCACATTGGAAGCGGCGCTCAGTTCTCTCGATTCCTCCAAGTCTTATAACGTGTATTGCCAGAGTGGTCGGCGTTCTGCGATTGCTATAGCGTTACTCAATCAAAATGGCTTTACTCGTGTCACCGACCTCGGTGGAATTGATGAGGCTGCGCAATCCACTGGAATTTCCGTCGTAACTAACTAAAAAGGTAGGGGTATATGGCCACTTTTAATCTCACAGCAGAAAAATTCGAAGAAACAGTGACCGCCGATGGCATCACCTTTATCGACTTCTGGGCGGAATGGTGCGGACCATGCAAGTCATTTGGGCCCATCTATGAAAAGGCATCAGATGCAAATGCCGATATTCGCTTTGCAAAGGTCGATACCGAAGCTGAGCAAGACCTCGCAGGTGGGTTACGCATTCAATCAATTCCTACCATCATGGCGTTTCGCGATGGAATACTGCTCTTTTCGCAGCCAGGTGCCTTGCCAGCTGCACCGTTCGACGAACTCATTGCCGCAATTCGCGCGGTTGACATGGACGACGTACGTCGCCAGATCGCAGAGGCTGAAGCAACGGAGTAAGGTCGCCGTATGCACGAGATTGTGACCAAGGAATATTGCATTGTTGAGAAGTCGGAACACGTACTCACTGTTCGTTTGAACAGGCCTGAACGTCTCAACGCATTGCATTCACTTGCTCACCTCGAACTCGCTGAAGTGTTCGATGACTATGAGTCTGACGACAACATGTGGGTCGCAATTATCACTGGTGAAGGCCGGGGCTTTTGCGCAGGCAACGACCTGCGGTATCAAGCAGAGGGCGGTGTGCGACACGCAACACCTCAAGGTTTTGCTGGAGTTACCTCGCGCTGGAATATGACTAAGCCCATCATCGCGGCAGTCAATGGCGTGGCAATGGGTGGCGGTTTTGAAATCGCTCTTGCGTGTGATCTCATCATTGCTTCCGACCAAGCAAAGTTTGCATTACCCGAACCAAAAGTTGGTCTTGCAGCATTGGCTGGAGGCCTGCAGCGTTTATCGCGACAAATTGGTTCAAAGCGTGCACTCGGAATGATTCTCACTGGTCGTCATGTAAGTGCTGCAGAGGGTCATGAATTGGGGTTCATCAACGAAGTGGTGCCGCACGATGAACTGATGGAACGCACCATGGTGTGGGTGAACCAAATTTTGGCGTGTTCACCGTTGTCATTGCGTGCAAGCAAAGATGTGGTGTATCGCAGCCTCGATACTGCGTCGCTTCGTGAATCGATGGAAGCCGATTACGAGACTGTGAAACAACTCGTGAAGAGTGATGACTTCATTGAAGGCCCAAAAGCCTTTGCTGAAAAGCGCGCTCCCAACTGGAGCGGCCACTAGCGACATGGAAAAAGCAATATCGGAGTTGTTGAGGAAAGCCTTAGGCAACAACTGCGACGTTGCTATTGAAGGCCTTGCGCCGATCCCGGGCGGATTCTCGCGCGAAACATTTAGTTGTACTGCACTGGTCACACAAGGGAACACAAAAGAGGTCTTGCCACTCATCATTCGCAAAGACCCACCCGAAGAGGTTTGTATTCTCCAGACCAGTCGGGCAAATGAACACGAACTCATAGAATCTTTGCGGGCGAATACTTCTGTGCCGGTCAGCCGCAGTTATGGCTACGAGTTAGACCCGAGTGTTTTTGGCAGTGCCGCAATGGTGCTGGAGAGAGCCGACGGAAACGGGAAGACATCACAGTTGTTCAACGATGGTGCTGATGTCGACCAAGCGGAAGAAGTGATGCGGCATTTGTGTGAAGTGCTAGTGGAATTGCATCAGGCAGATATTGCGGTCATTGACCCGCGAGGAATATTGCAAGATCCGAGAGGCGTAGGAATTCGTACGTCATCTTGGGATGACTACATGGATTCCACTTTTGAGTATTACCTTTCGACATACGACGACATTGTGTATGACCCATCATCCATTATTCTTCTCGATGCTTATCTCACATTGCGCCGCAAGAGGCCAAGGCCGTTGCGCCTCTCTGTGGTGCACGGTGACTTCAACCCTGCAAACTTCCTCTACAAAAACGGCAGGGTTTCAGCACTGATTGACTGGGAAAATTCTCGTATCGGTGACCCTCGTGAAGATCTGGGCTGGATGACCACAATGGACATTTTGAGCAATTCGCACGTGATGGATTATCCCAAAAAAGAGGGAGGCTTCATTTCGTACTACAACAAACTCACCGGCTGGAATGTCACAAAAGAAGAAGTGGATTACTTCACACTTTTCGGCAGTGCAAATATTGGAGTACCCGTGCAATCAGCTATTTATCGCCGTATTGCTGGTGAACATCGCCAGTTCATGCATCTCTATCTCATTCAATCATCAGCTCCTGCTATCCCTTCGATGGCACAACTTCTTGGTTACCCAGTGTCAATTCCAAATGAAACAACGGGGGTTTCCTCATGAATACAACTCCAAGTATCGACGAGCTTCTCGAAGGCCTCATCTTTGCACTCAGCGATGAAATTCTT
>JBIKNT010000231.1:0-3141 GCA_044358465.1 Ilumatobacteraceae bacterium | reverse complement strand
TGCCTCATAAATACCTACGAGGTCTCCGGCAGTGTCGTATGACCATGCATGGTAGGGGCATGTGAAGCGGTGGGCAGTGCCACAGCCATCTTCAGCAAGTTGCGCGCCGCGGTGGCTGCACACATTAAGGAAGGCGCGCATTGAACCGTCTTGACCGCGCACCATGAGTACAGGAACACCCAAAATGGTGACCGCGCTATATGAACCAGGCTCGCGCATTTGGCAGGTGAACCCCAGCACAAGTGGGAGACGCTTGAAGATGCGGTCGACTTCTTTTTGCCAACGCTCTTGGTCGAAGTAATGCTCAACTGGCACACGCAAAATGTCGTCAACAATTTCGCCTTTGCCTTCAGCATGAGCATCTACTGCTCGCTGAGCCATACGTACTAGTTCTTGCCTACTCATTACATACCCCCGTGTGTGGTTGGTATGTATACGGTACTCCCCCACATCCCTCTGCGAACGACTTGAGAACGCCCGAAGTATGGGTTAGGCGCCCTTTACCACCAAGTTCAGTTCGCGCATGGGGCGCAAAAAGAAGCTTGGTTCGTGAATGGGCAGTTCCATTGGTCCTGCGAGTTCAACCTCTGTCAAGCGATCGAGCAGCAAGTTGAACGCCGTTGCCATTTGCTGACGCGCAAGTGCCGCCCCTAAACAGAAGTGCACACCAAAGCCAAAGGCCACATGATTCTTTGCATTGGCACGCTTGATATCGAACACATCGGGGTTGTCAAATACTCGCGGGTCGCGGTTTGCTGCACCAAAGCGCACCATGGCCGACTTGTTCTCTGGAATATCGAAGCCACCCAAAGTGACAGGGCACTTCACACTGCGCCACAGGCCTTGCACTGGGCTGTCGAATCGCAACACCTCTTCAATGAAGTTGCCCATGAGCGAGCGATCGTTGCGCAACATTTCCATTTGGTCGGGGTGTTCAATGAGCAACAACATGGCCGACGACAAAGCACCTGTTGTGGTTTCAAAACCGCCAGTAATGAGTGCGTGCAATACGGTCATTAATTCATTAATGGTGAAGGGCTCTTCCCCTTCTTCATTTACATGCGCATTCACCAAGAGCGAGATGAGATCTTTACCAGGGTTTGCACGGCGCTTTTCAAATTCACCTGCAATGAAATGCTGCTCTTCAATTTCCACATTGGCTTCAATAATTGCTTCTTCAACCGTAATTTGTGATCGCTGAGCAAGTGACAACATTGCTTCGGCCCAACGGCGGAACTTTGGATACTGCGAAGGGTCAAGACCTAGTTGAGTGGAAATAAAGATGCCTGGCAGCGGCAAGGCGAAGTCGCGAACAAATTCGCACTTACCCTTTTCCACCATGGAGTCGATGAGCGAGTTGGCAATTTCCTCAAGTTGCGGCACATAGGCCTTCACTTGCGCTGGAGTGAACACTCGGTTTAACAGTTTGCGATACCGGCTGTGTTCTGGTGGGTCGGAACGCTGCAAAACCGGCAGATGCGTCCACCCTTTTTCTTTCAGCACACTTTGATACGCGATGATGGCGTCCATATTGGCCGCACGCCCACCAGCAGATGGCTTGTTAGAAAAAGTGGCAATGTCACCTAATGCAGCACGAGTTTCTTCGTGTCCACCAATGACATAAAGATCAATATCGGTTTCATGCCACACAGGGCACTTCGACAATTGCTCTTTGTAGTACGGAAACGGATTGTCTTGTATGTTGACGTTCGTTAAACCTTGGTGTTCCACATCGCTACTCATGAGTCCCCCTCGAGTTCACCCAACTCTACAAGGTTGCAAGAAACTGGACGATGGCGGCGTTCACCGGTTCAGGGTGCGTGAGGTTCGCCGCATGAGGCCCACCTGGCACCACCACATATTGCACCTTGCCGCCCATGCCATCTCGCAATACTTCAGCCTTCGATAGAGGAATTGCAGCATCGGCATCGCCATGCACAATGAGCGCTGGGCAACTAATGCTCCCTAACCGCGAGGTGATGTCGTCGCGACCCAATAGGCAGCGAAAGGCACGGCTGAAACTTTCTTTGTTGAGTACTGCCCACTTGGCAAACCACTCTGGCCATTCACCAGGACCCAAAATGAGGCTCGCAATAAACTCTTGCACCGGTTCTGGACCATGTTCCATCCACGTGTCGTGCATGAGCATGTAACCCTCATCGGAACCTGGTTCTTCCAACCCCGCTTGGGTATCGAGCAAAATGAGACCACGAACGCGCTCAGGGGCCGTGAGTGCTACGCGCAAACTCAAGAATCCACCCTGCGACATGCCACCCACAATTGCCGAGTTGATGCCCAGAAAATCCATTAGCCCAAGCACGTCTTTTGCGGAATCCCAATAGGTAAATTCATCAATCGCCAAGGTGCCGCCAAAACCGCGTTCATCCCATGTGATGACCCGATGGGTTGAGCGCAATGCGGCCACCTGTGGTGCAAACATTTCATGGTCCATCAAGAACCCGTGACTCAAAACAACAGCAGGCAAATTGCTGCCCGTGTCTTCGTAGTAAATGTTCACACCATTAATAAGAGCGTTTGGCATTGTTACTCGCCTTCCATCATGAGCGGGTTGCGGTAGTTGTGCGTGCCATCAAACCTGCTGAGCAAGTACGGGCCCGACACCATCGGTGCATGCTTCGCCACTTCACCCGGCTCAACACACGTAGGTAATGCCTCAATAGTGAGATGAAACGGCGGGGTCACAAACAACGGAATGGAATATCGGTCAACATCCGGCGGGTTGATGACCCGATGCGGGTTCGACACATACCTGTCGTTGGTCCAAATAGCCAACAAGTCACCCAGGTTCACCACAAGATGACCTTCGGGTACAACCACATCGATCCATTCACCATCACGACGGCGTACTTGCAAGCCGCCTACACCATCGTCTGACAACACGGTGATGCTCCCGTAATCGGTATGAGCACCACAGCCGAAACGGCCTGGTGCTACCGGCACCTTGAACGATGGCGGATAGTGCAACATCCGCAAGTGCAACATCGGCTCACCGGGTTGATCTTCAAAAAAGTTTGGGTCGAGCTCAAGGGCCAAAGCCACACCGCGCTGCAAACGACGAACTGCTTCATAGCCCTCATCGAAATACGCCTGCCATGCCTCACGAAACCCTGGCAGCGATGG
>JBIKNT010000040.1:0-10370 GCA_044358465.1 Ilumatobacteraceae bacterium | reverse complement strand
GGCAACCCCAGCACCATTTCACCAACAATATTGCGTTGCACCTGTGATGAACCGGCATAAATAGTTCCGGCACGGGCATTCAAAAATGTCATTGCCCAACTGTTGGTGGAGTTAGGTGCGCCTGCATCGTCGGCGCCAAATGCGCTCGATGGACGTCGGCCAGTGGGCACCATTGCATCGGCACCCATAATGTCCATTGCAAGTTCGGTGACAACCTTGTGATATTCACTCCAGAACAATTTGCCAATTGCTGCATCGGGCCCGGGGTGATGACCTTGCAAAAACTGAGTGAGCGTACGCATACCGAGGTAACGCATCATTTGCACTTTGGAGTGACACCATGCCAAGCGTTGACGAATACGTGGATCGGTATTCACGCCACGCTCTTTTGCCATCAGCAACAAACGGTCGAGTTCTGCCTGGTAACGGATGGGGCTCACTGCAGCTGCTTCACCGCGCTCAAAACCGAGCAAGGTCATGGCAACTGCCCAACCGTTGTTCACTCCACCAATCACTTCACCCTTCGGCGCAACAGCATCGGTGTAGAACACCTCGTTGAATTCGCTTTCGCCAGAGATCATCTTGATCGGGCGCACTTCAATTCCGGGTTGACGCATGTCGACCAAGATGAAAGAGATTCCTTTGTGGCGCGGCGCGTCGGGGTCGGTGCGAGCCAAGGTGAAAATATGGTCGGCAAGATGACCCGCAGAGGTCCAAATTTTTTGACCATTCAAAATCCATTGATCGCCGTCGAGTTCTCCCTTTAACCCCACGTTGCTGAGGTCTGAACCTGCGTTTGGTTCGCTATAGCCCTGGCACCACACATCGTCACCAGACAAAATGCGGGGAAGATAATGCTTCTTTTGTTCTTCAGTTCCCCAGCGCAACAACGTGTTACCCAACATTTGAATACCAAACACATCGTTTGGCCCACCGCCTGGCACACCTGCACGAGCAAACTCTTCAGCCAAAATGACTTGCTCTAAAGCAGTGAGACCCGCACCGCCATACTCCACTGGCCAGTTCGGAGCAAGGTAACCAGCAGTTGCCAAGATGGCACGCCACTCGGTGACAAACGCCTCGAGTTCTTCGCCTTCAAGTTGCCCGGTGCCGCCCCAATTCTTGGGAAGTTTCTCAGCAAGAAATGCTTGAACTTTGGTGCGATAGACAGCGGCTTCTGGTGGATAAACGGGATGCATACCCGCAATCTAGTCGCGAGGGAAACGGTCGCGCATTCGTGCCGCGCTGATACGGCTGTTTTTTATAGATGCTGCAAGATCTTGCACCCCTACTTTGCCGATGGCCCGCAGTTGCCGTTCGATGACCAAAGCGCACCCGAGCATCACGAGGAAGCCACCAAATGCAAGCAAAAAGTGAATTTGCAGTGCAACAACGGTGAAAATGAGGCCCGCGATGGCACCTAGGCCGGCCCAGCGCACTGTTTTTGCCGATTGGCGATACATCCCTGCTGGCGACGTATTTTGCGCGAAGCGCTCGTCGGATTGCAGCTGTTCTTCAATTTGGCGCAAGATGCGCTGCTCATCGTCTGATAAAGGCACGCTCATAGTCTCTCACGTTATGGCGCCCATCTCAATACGCAACCCAAAACTCTCTGGCAAGAAATACTTCTTTTGCGCCCTAGAGCGCCGAGCCGGGGCGAATGGCCCCTTTGCCAAATTTCTCACGAATATGGTCGATGGCTTCACTTGCCTGATCCCATGAGTCGTCACGAACTTGGTCTTCGTCGAATAGTGAAGGTTGAGCGCGTTCATCGGTGAAATTACTTGTGCTCACTCCGAGCAACCTCACCCCAGGGGCAAGGTTGATGTTCTTCAGCAGTGGTGTGAGCGCATCGACAAGACTCGGGCCACTCGACTTTCCACCACCGGCAGTAATGCTGCGGGTGATGGAATGAAAATCGGAGAACTTCACCTTCAGCGTTAACGTTCGCGCCAAGGTGTGATGTGCGCGTAATCGCGAAGCGACCGCATCACATAAGCGCACCAAATGTCGATGCACCTCTTCATAGGTAAAAAGATCTTCGTTGAAGGTTTCTTCGTGCCCAATTGACTTCACATCACGTTCAGATTCCACAGGTCGATCGTCTCTGCCATGCGATAAGTCGTGCAAGTGTCGGCCATGTGCTTCGCCAACTGCGACAGTAAGAACGTGAAGTGGAAGTGCGGCAAGATCGCCAATGGTTTTCATGCCAATGCGATCGAGTTTTTCTTGCGTGACGGGCCCAACACCCCACAACGACTTCATGGGTAATGGATGCAGAAAAGAAAGTTCACTTCCACTTACCACTTGTACAACTCCCTTACCTTCTCGCACTCCTTCTGCGGTAGCGATGGGCTTTGCCGCCTTTGAAGCTATTTTTGCGATGAACTTATTGGTGGCAATTCCTACCGAACAAGGAATGCCAATTTCTGTGGTGATGCGTTCACGGATGAGATGGGCGATGTCTTTTGCGGTGCCAAATATTTTGAGCGATCCCGTGACATCGAGAAACGCTTCGTCGAGTGCGAGACCTTCGACGTACGGGGTGACTGAGTGAAAAATTGCATGGACATCGGTACTCACCTCTTGATACAAAGGGAAATTGCCGGGCAAGAAGACAACATCGGGGCATAGGCGCTGCGCGTGAACGGAGCCCATGGCGCTAAAGACCCCAAATCGGCGTGCCTCGTACGATGCTGCGGCAATCACGCCACGCGGGCCGGCACTGCCCACAACTACCGGTTTCCCTCGCAGTTCTGGCCTCTCGCGCAATTCAACAGCCACATAGAACATGTCCATATCTACATGCAGAATGACGCGTTCAGAGTTCATTTCACTTCACAGCCTACGATGTCTATGTGTCTTCACTTCCCACCCCTTCCCCTCACGACCCCCCTCCAATTGAGCGGCCCCTATCCGCACTTCCTCCACGAGGTGCGCGCATTGCGGCCTTTTCCTCCATCGTTGGCGGCGGTCTCGCAGGCGGCCTCATTGGTTTCGCGCTTGTCGACTTGCAGTGTTCTGGTGCGTGTGATGTCCCGAAAGGCATCGGCGTACTGATTGGGGCAACGCTCACTGCCGCCGGCATGGGCATTGTTGCTGTGCTGGTGTTACGCGCACTTGGCGAATGGAAAGAATTGCAGGACAGATAGTGAGCGATTCCCTTGCCGCCGACCTCGTCAACTTGGCAACAGACATTGCGCACGAAGTGGGTGCAGTTGCACTTGCTGGTCGCAAACGCGGGCTGACAGATGTGAGCACCAAATCAACTTCCACCGACATGGTGACCGAGTACGACAAGCTCACCGAAGCATCAATCATTACCGCGCTGCGCACCGCACGGCCCAACGACAGCATTGTTGGTGAAGAAGGCGGCGGATACACAGGCACGAGTGGCATCACCTGGTTTGTTGACCCCATCGATGGCACCACGAATTTCCTGTACGACCTCCCTACGTGGACTGTGTCTTTGGGGGGTCACGACGCTCAAGGTGAACTCGCCGCCGTGGTCTTTTGCCCTCCACTTCGCGAGACATACACGGCTACACGCGCAGGCGGAGCCTTTTTAAACGGCACACGTATTTACTGCAATGAAGTAACCGATATTGCACAATGTCTCATTGCCACCGGCTTTAATTATTCACCCGAAAATCGCCTCATTCAGGCGGCGCGTATTCCCAAGATCATTGCCAAAATTCGCGACATTCGTCGACTAGGTTCTGCATCGCTCGATCTATGCTTTGTCGCCGCAGGACGTTACGACGCATACTACGAAGAGCATCTTTTTCCTTGGGATCTTGCCGCAGGAACACTCATTGCCAAGGAAGCTGGTTGTGCCATTGGCAGTATTGATGGAGGCGATATTCGGCCATCGGCTATTTTGGCTTCTCCTCCTGGTGTATTTACTCAAATACAAGATCTCATTAATCACTCCAGCAGTTAATTGCCCTCCACAAGTGCTCTAGACTAAAGGTCTATGCCAAAAGGACGCACAGCAAATTCACCTATTGCAGTGCTCCTCGTTGAAGGGTCCCCTCAAATTGAGACCGACATAGCGCAGTCGCTTGCTCACACAAACGGGGCATACGAGTTGCAAGTAGTGCAATCGTTGAATGATGCGCTGACTGCGGTACGCAAGAAGCAACCCACCGTCGTCATTTTCAACATCGCTACCATCGCAGGCGATACCAGCGACCTGGTGAAACAAATGAGAAATGCAACGGCGGCATTTATTTACATTGTCACCGAGAACTCAGACACCAACACCATCTTGCAAGGCCTTGAAGCTGGTGCCGATGACTACCACGAACATCCGGTGAACTGCCAACACCTTGTTGCACGCATATATGCACTTCTGCGTCGCGCCAGCGGAGCGTTGCACCTGAAGAATGCTTTGCACTTCGGGCACCTTGAAATTCGTCCCGATGAAGGTCGCGTGTATCGCGATGGCAAAGAAATTTCTCTCACACGAACCGAGTTTCGTTTGCTGTGTGAACTCGCCACCAGCCCCAACAAAGTGTTCGCCCGCGAAACACTTCTCGACCGAGTATGGGGATACGGATACTTCGGCGATGGGCGTCTTGTCGACGTGCACGTGCGTCGTTTGCGGACGAAAATCGAAGTGCGCCCCGATCATCCCGAGTATGTGGTGACCGTTCGTGGCCTTGGCTACCGCTTTGACGGCGAAAAGGTCAAATAGCACTAGTTTCTAGGCATGGCCTACATTGTTGCAATTGATGCCGGAACAACAGGCGTAAGAGCACGTGCACTCTCTCTCGATGGTGCGCCCGCAGTGTCGTCGTACAAAGAGTTCACGCAGTACTTCCCGCAGCCCGGCTGGGTAGAACACGATGCTGAAGAAATTTGGAGCGCAGTTCTTTCTACATTGCGCGAAGTCTGCAGCAAACTGAGTGAAGCACCCATTGCACTAGGCATTACCAACCAACGCGAAACACTGGTGGCATGGGATCGCGCAAATGACAAAGTGCTTGCTCCTGCCATTGTTTGGCAAGATCGTCGTACTGCAGACCGTTGCCTCGAATTAGCCAGCGAACTACCAACAGTGCGCCGCATTACCGGCCTCGTTCTTGACCCCTACTTCACTGGCACCAAGGCTGAATGGCTTTTGCGCAGCGGTGCAGTAACACCCACGACACACCTTGCATTAGGAACCATTGACTCATGGATCTTGTGGAGGCTTTCTGGAGGCAGCACATTTGCGACTGATGAATCGAATGCAAGCAGAACCATGTTGTACGACATTCAACAACATGCATGGAGCCACGAGATGTGTGCGCTGCTTTCCATTCCCATGAATGCACTCCCTGAAGTACGCAACTCAAGTGGTGTTTTTGCAACCACAGACGTTGAAGGCATCCCTCGTGGCATTCCCATTTCCGGAATCGCCGGAGATCAACAAGCTGCACTTTTTGGCCAAGCCTGCTTCACGCCCGGCACAGCAAAGAACACATACGGAACCGGCAGTTTCGTGCTCATGAACGTAGGCACCACGTGCCCCACAGTGGTCGACGGTTTGCTCAACACAGTTGCATGGCGCATCGACGACACCACCACTTACGCCGTTGAAGGCTCTATATTTGTCACAGGCGCCGCAGTGCAATGGCTGCGCGACGGATTACACATTATTGATAACGCAAAAGAAGTAGAAGCACTCGCCGTGTCGGTACCCGATGCTGGCGGAGTGGTGATGGTGCCGGCCCTCACTGGGCTCGGCAGCCCGTGGTGGGATCCATATGCCCGCGGAGGGATCTTTGGCATTTCACGTGGCACCACTCGTGCACATCTGGCGCGCGCAACTTTAGAGTCGGTGGCATTTCAAACCCGCGATGTGATTGAGGCAATGACAAAAGCAACGGGCATCACCCTCACCGAACTACGGGCCGATGGCGGGGCCACCGACAATGCCTTTCTCATGCAGTTCCAGGCCGACCAACTGCAAGTGCCGGTGGTATTACCTGTTGACCGCGAAACCACGGCGTGTGGTGCTGCGTTCCTTGCTGGTCTGGGCATTGGTGCTTGGACGAGCACGACAGACATTTCTGCGCAGTGGGCAAGCAACGTCACGTATCTTCCCAATAACGAAAACCTCAGCCTTGTCGATGCATCTCATGCCCAATGGCTCAATGCGGTGCAAAGAGTACGTACTACTCAATAATTTCTTTACCCAATAGTGCGGCCCCAACTGCACCTGCTTCAGGGCCTAACTGCGCGGTCACCAATAGTGGCGCCGGACGCAACTCTGATGGTGGCATTTGCTTGCCTAGTGCATCGGATACGAATTGTCGCAACACCGCAGATGACCCGAGCCCACCGCCCAACACAATGATTTGTGGGTCGAGCGTATTGACCAAGTTGAAGAGTCCGAGCGCTACCCAACTCGCAAACTCCTCCAGAACGCGCAGTGCCTCTGTGTCTTCTTGCACCACACGCAACAAAATTTCTTCACCGCTCACACCGTTGGCCATACGCCGTAGCGCCGAACCCGATGCGTATTGCTCCCAACATCCACGTCGCCCACATGGGCACTCTTCCCCACCGTGCAGCACAATGTGGTGTCCGCTCTCGCCAGCAAAACCATGATGTCCGCGCATCACTTTTCCATTGGCAATGAGTGCAGCACCAATTCCTGTGCCAATAGTGATGACAAGAGCATCGTCGCAATTGCGAGCTGCGCCATTTTTCCACTCAGCAACACCAGCGCATGTTGCGTCGTTATCTACAACTACAGGAATACCCAGTTGGCTCGATAACAGTTCTCGCATTGGCAACTGACGTACTTCAGGAAGGTGCGGGGCAAGAAACACCACGCCATCACGCGACACTGTTCCGGGCATCCCTACCCCAAGCGATGTTGCTGCTTGCCCTACGCGCAACGCAAGGGCAGCACATAAATCGGCAACTTCTTCAACAACACCAACACCTGTGGCAGTGGGCAGCGCGAGTGAATCGAGAACAGAGCCATCACTGTTCAGTGCAACTGCTAGGCACTTGGTGCCCCCAACATCTACACCAATTGCAACCATGTTGAGAGATGAAAATGCAGTTGCGCGGCCTTACGACTCGCAGCGAGCTTTCAGTTCATTCAACGTATGCAAAATACGATTTTCGGCACGGCGCTTGACGAAACCCGGAAGCGGAATGACCAGATCGATGGAGAGATCGTAAGTAACAAGAGTCCCATTGTTTACTGGTTCAAACATGTAGTCGCCATCGAGTGTGCGCATGATGTCGCCATCGACAAGCCTCCACTGAATGGTGAGTGGGGAATCTCCGTAGCTATAGCCAAGCGTGTAGTGAGTGCTGCGGCCAAGTGCCGAAGCGCGAAACTCAACTCGTGAAGCTCGACCCTGCGCGTCGCGTTCAAGCACCACGGCATCTTTCAGGTCTTTCGCCCATTCGGGGTAGCGCTCGAACTCAGTCGCAATGGCAAAGCAGTGCTCAGGTGAAGCGGCAATGACGGTGGTTTGTTTGGCGGTATCGGCCATGGCTCCATTGTTACCGATGGCGCATGCAATTGCACGTTTATTCGGCAGCGGACTTCAATTGTCGCGGGCCAAAAGTACCGAACTTGCCTGCCCATAGCCCATTCAACCCAATTCCGAGCATCGGAACCATCACCGCAAATGCCAAGACGCTTCCTGCTTTTCCATCGGTGGAAGGCCGCGCCAAGGCAACACCCAGACCAACAACGCACTGCACCGCAAGGCAATACCACATTGCGAAGCGCACCTTTTTCGGAGCTACTTCACCCGCCAAGAAGAAGAGTTGAGTGACTGAAATCTCTTCTTCCCTGCTGCGTTGTACCGCCGCAAAATAGCCAAGAAGAAAAGTTGCGACGCCAATAGCAAAGAGCCCAAGGCTCACTGCGACAATGACCACTCGCCAAAATGAAGTGAAAAGAATTGCACTCACGACTGCAACAACAGCAAAGACCGCCGTGGATACTCGATTACATAAAACGATTTTGTTCATTACTTGTCTTTCCTCACAATTGCGACAGAGTATTCCATAATCGGGCAGTGAGCACATCGTAGGAAAAACTCTCGACAGCGCGCACTCGCCCTGCGTTGCCCATTTTGTGACGAAGGTCGGGACTATTGAGCAACAACGAAAAGGCTTGAGCCACTTCGTCGATGCTGGTGGGGTCTTTCACCACGATTCCCGACACACCATCGTCAACAGCTTCGGCGGCTCCGCCACTACTGCCCGCAACCTGTGGTACTCCGCAGGCAGCGGCTTCCAGAAACACAATGCCGAAGCCTTCTTGTTCGAGCCCGCCCCACCTGTTACGGCACAGCATGGTGAAAATATCGGCACACCCATAGAGAAGTGGCAGGTCTTCAAAAGGAGTGCGGCCCAAAAAGCGCACAGGCGCTCCTTGTTTTCTGGCAAGTTCATTCAACCGTTTTGCATCGCGCCCAGCACCCGCAATGAGCATCTCGAGTTGCGGACGATCGCGCGCGAGCCGCGCAACTGCCGAAATAGCAATATCGAACCCCTTGCGCGGTACAAGACGACTCACACCAACAATGAGTTCTGCATTGGGCGAGACACCAAAATGCTCACGAGCCGAAGCACGCTCTGCAGGGCTCAGCACGCGAAAGCGTTCGGTATCGACACCTGGCTGCACCACAGTTGTGGGAAGGTCACGACCCGCGGCCCGCACTGCTTCATCGGCCGGATACTGCCCTGCAGCGACCACATGAATGGAATTGCGTAAGACACGACCCAGTATTTGATGCGTTCCAGGAATACGCCCTGGCACGGTGACTTCGGCCCCGTGCACCACAACTGCATAGGGCAGTTCTAACGACGGCCCAATAATGCCAAGTGGCACTGCAGGGTCGAGCACCACGAAGTCGGCCCCAACACGCTTTGCCATCTCGTTAATGCGTTTCACCATGAATGGGTGTGGCAACAGCACTGGCTCACGTGTGCGTTCAATGTGAAATGGCTGTGTGGCGTCCCACTCTTTTGCGCCTTCATAAGGCGAGGTGAGAACAGCAAAAGAATCACTTGGCAACCGACGCCACCATTCCCACAACAACGACTGAATGCCACCAATTTTCGGTGGGAAGTCGTTCGTTACTAAGAGGTGGCGCGAGGTCATGCTTCTCTAGTGTTGCTCACGCACGCCTGGTAGACGGTGCAATTCGGAAGTGACGTCGGGATCTTCGTCGTGGCTCGGGATGATGGAGCTCATTCCCAGGCGTGACGCAGCCCATACCGCGTGGGCCCGCAAGATGGGGTCTGCACTTTGCACATGTGCGGCCACAACAGCTTGCGCTTTTTCGTTGTGCAGCGATGCAGTGTTTCCAATGACCAGCAACGCATTGCGGCGTACCCATCGCGGATCGCGACCCGCGATGTACCAACGGCCGTACCGCTCCAAAATTTCAGCATCACTCAGGGCAAGTAGCTCGAGTACATCGACCACGATTTGAGCATCACTGGCAATATCTTCATGTTGTGCCAGACGCATGCTGGGCGGGCAAGCGTCTTGGCATGAGTCGCAACCATACATTCGCGCGCCAATGGCTTCTCGATACTGCGGCGCAATGATGCCAGGCTTTTGCAGTATCCATGCCAAGCACTTTCCTGCATCAATCACTCCTGGTTCCACAATGGCTCCTGTTGGGCACGCATCAATGCAACGCCTACATGTTCCACAGCCATCTGACACTGTTGCAGATGGCGTGAGTTCGGCAGTGGTGACAACGCAACCCAACACAAACCAACTGCCTGCACCGCTGATGAGCAGGTTGGCATTTTTGCCAAACCAACCGAGCCCCGCAAGATACGCAACTTCGCGGTCGACGATGGCATTGCTATCGGCAAACACCACCGCTTCATGGCCATCGCTGCGCAGTTGTTGCGCTACAACCGTGAGCGAATCGCGCAGTGATGCGTAATGATCGGACCAGGCATAACGGGCAACATCGCCAAACACTGCGTCGGTCATTTCAGAAAGCGCCGGCAGTTGCACATCGGCAAAATAACTGCGCGCCCCCACCACAATGCTGCGCGCATGAGGAAGGGCCATCTCGGGAGTGGTGGAACGAACGGGGTTGCGATATGTGAACTGCATGGTGTCGCGCAAACCACGCGCTTCACGCTCGACCAACGCTTCGCGCGCTCGCAACAGTGGCTCGGCAGTAGTGAAGCCGATGCGATGCAACCCAGCCGACAGACCTACCTCGGAGAGGTGTTGTGTATAGCTACTTTGAGGTTCAACCGACTTCACGATGACGAAGCGTAGGCACCAAACCCGCAGAAGCGAGCAACCTCACGGCACGCTCTTCTTCAAAGCTAAACACCACCGCCTCGCCTGGCTCATGATTGAGGAGATA
>JBIKNT010000230.1:0-3154 GCA_044358465.1 Ilumatobacteraceae bacterium | reverse complement strand
CAATACCAAGTCCGAGTTCTCTGAGTCGCTGAGCCACCACGAGACCAGCAGGTTTGTCGCGATCGGCAAGTGACAAAAACACCAAACCTGAGGTTGGCAACACCGTTCCTGCAGCAGTTTCTGCTTTCACAAAGGCGAGACCAAAGGTTGCATCGATTCCCATCACTTCGCCAGTGGAACGCATTTCTGGCCCGAGCGCTGTATCGACTTCTGGGAAGCGACTAAACGGCAACACTGCTTCTTTCACCGACACGTGGCCCGTGACGGGCTCGGTGAGAAGCCCTTCCGCACGCAACTCATTCAACGTTGCTCCGAGCATCACGCGAGTTGCCACCTTTGCCAGTGGCACACCAGTTGCCTTCGCCACGAAAGGAACCGTGCGGCTAGCGCGCGGGTTGGCTTCAATGACATAAACAGTTGTTCCCGATACCGCAAATTGCACGTTCAACAGCCCAACAACTTCCAGTGCATTAGCCAAAGCTTTTGCATAAGAGTGAATGACTTCAACTACCCAATCGGGAAGAGTTTGAGGCGGAATGGCACATGCACTGTCTCCGGAGTGAACACCAGCTTCTTCCACATGCTCCATCACCCCACCAATGAGCACTTCGCCAGTGATGTCTCGAACAGCATCGACGTCTACCTCAATAGCATCTTCGAGGAAATGGTCGACAAGGATGGGCCGTTCGGCCGAGAGACCGCCTTCGCGACCTAGTGAGCCTTCACGAGCAAGTTCTTTCATGGCACGCTCGAGATGGTCGACGTCGTGAACAATTTGCATTGCACGACCACCCAATACGTAACTGGGGCGCACCAAAACTGGGTAGCCGATACGCGAAGCAATGTCTCGCGCTTGTTCAAATGTCGTTGCGGTGCCACCTGGAGGCTGCGGAATGAACAACTCTTCACACAAAGCGTTCCAACGCTCGCGATCTTCTGCGAGGTCAATGGAGTTAGGTGAGGTACCTGCAATAAGTCGAGCATCAATTTGTGAAGCCAATTTCAAAGGCGTTTGCCCGCCGAGGCTCACAATGACCTTTGGCTCCACGCCGCCACTTGCCAACGTTTCAGCTTCAATCACGTTTTGCACATCTTCATAGGTGAGAGGCTCAAAGTACAAGCGGTCGCTGGTGTCGTAGTCGGTAGACACGGTCTCTGGGTTGCAGTTCAACATCACTGTTTCATAGCCAGCGTCGCGTAGTGCGAAGCTCGCATGAACACAGCAGTAGTCGAATTCAATTCCCTGACCAATACGGTTTGGACCGCTGCCCAAAATGATGACACGCGGACGCGAAGAGGGTCGCACTTCATTTTCGTCTTCATACGTTGAGTAGTGATACGGAGTTTTTGCATCGAACTCGGCGCTGCAGGTATCGACTGTTTTAAAGGTGGTGATGACCCCTGCCTGCTTGCGAGCAGCACGAACTTCACGCTCGCTTGAGCCAAGGAGAAATGCCAGTTGTACATCGGAAAAACCAAGACGCTTCGCACGACGCCACACAGCACGGGAAATATCGCCGAGTTTGACACCTTGCTTGGCTAAAGACTCCCACTCCAGACGCTCGTCGATGATGGAGATCATCTGGTCGAGATACCAGTGGTCGTACAAGCAATATGACTGCACCGTCTCGACATCGATACGACGACGCAAGGCTTCTCCTACTTGGAAAATGCGATCGGGAGTAGGAATAGCGCACTTTTTCAAAAGTTCTTCGTCGGACATATTGCGCATATGAATTTCCGACGAGTCGGCGTTGAGCCCAGCACGGCCTTGCTCCAAGGAACGCAAGGCCTTTTGCAGACTTTCAGGGAAGGTGCGCCCAATAGCCATTACTTCCCCCACACTTTGCATCTGGGTTCCGAGCACACCACTGGTGCCTGGCAACTTTTCAAATGCCCAGCGTGGAATTTTTGTAACGACGTAATCGATAGTTGGCTCAAAACTTGCCGGCGTCATCTTGGTGATGTCATTTGGAATTTCATCGAGCGTGTAACCCACGGCAAGCTTTGCCGCAATTTTCGCAATGGGAAAACCCGTCGCTTTCGAAGCGAGTGCAGACGAACGAGACACACGAGGATTCATTTCAATCACTACTTGATCGCCATTCACAGGGTTCACTGCGAACTGAACGTTTGAGCCACCTGTCTCTACGCCCACGCGACGAATGCAGGCAAAGGCTGCATCGCGCATCTTTTGATATTCCACGTCTGACAAGGTTTGCGCAGGCGCCACCGTGATGGAGTCTCCGGTATGCACACCCATTGCGTCGAGGTTTTCAATTGAGCAGATGATGACGCAGTTGTCGGCCCTGTCGCGCATTACTTCTAGTTCATATTCCTTCCAACCGACGATGGAAGTTTCAATAAGAATCTCACGGATCGGGCTTGCATCTAAACCATTAGCAGCAAGTTTCAAAAACTCTTCTTGCGTGTTTGCAATACCCGTTCCGCGACCACCCAAAATGTAAGCAGGTCGAATGATGATGGGTAAGCCAATTTCGGCAAGCACCTTGTGTGCTTCTTCCATGTTGTGTGCAACTCCGCTGCGCGGCACTGACAATCCAATTTCAATCATTGCTTGTTTGAATTTGTCGCGGTCTTCAGCAGTGGCAATTGCTTCCGCATTTGCACCAATGAGTTCGGGAGTTCCCGGGACACCAACGAGACCTTTTTCAAAAAGTGCCATTGCCAGGTTGAGACCTGTTTGACCACCAAGGGTGGGCAACACAGCATCTGGTTGTTCACGTTCGATAATTTTTGCCAGAACTTCTACAGTCAATGGTTCGATATATGTACGGTCGGCAAAGTCGGGGTCGGTCATGATGGTGGCCGGGTTCGAGTTGGCAAGGATGACGCGATATCCCTCTTCTTTCAACACGCGACATGCCTGCGTGCCGGAATAGTCAAACTCGCACGCCTGACCAATAACAATTGGGCCGGAACCGATAATTAAAATACTGTGAATATCGTTACGACGCGGCATTACTTTCCATCCATTACGTTGGCAAATTGGTTAAAGAGATATCGAGAATCGTGAGGTCCGGGGCCCGCTTCGGGGTGGTACTGAACACTGAAAGCCCTAGCACCACGCACCTGCATTCCCTCATTTGTTTCATCGTTGAGGTTGATGTGTGTGACATCGATGAGTTGGGCT
>JBIKNT010000229.1:0-3179 GCA_044358465.1 Ilumatobacteraceae bacterium | reverse complement strand
CCATCTCGACGTACAGACCAGGAATAGACAGACAACCTTCTTCGTATACCCATTCCCCGCTTGATTCGACCACAACAGGGTTGATGAGCACATCTGCCCCATCGCCAATGTCATAGACGAAGAGTTGTTTTTGAACACCAATTTGAGGTGCAGCCAAGCCAATACCCGGCGCTTCATACATGATGTCGAACATTGCGTCGGTTAAACGCACCAGCTTGTCGTCGATATTTTCAATTGCAAGCGATTGCGACTTCAATACCGGATCGCCGTATGTCCTGATTTCGTATCCCACACCTGCAAGGCTATCTACGATGAACTCCGGAGCGCAGCAACATTACTTTTCCTCTGAAGAAGGTGACCTTGCCAACATTGGCTCTGCGGTGCGAGACGTCAATTGGAATGCTTTTGGTCTCGATTTCCTAGCCAAAAGTGACAGGGGTGTCTTTAGTTACGACCACCTCGACCGGGGAACTGCAGTCTTTTTCTCGCTTGTTCCCAAACCGCCTGAACAAGGGAACTTTCTCGACCTCGGATGTGGCTGGGGCCCAATGTCTTTGTGCATGGCAAAACTTGCCCCTGCGAGCAAGGTGTGGGCTATTGATGTAAACCCGCGCGCTCGCGACCTCGTACTGCGCAACATCAACATTGCACAACTCAAAAATATTCATGTGGAAACTCCCGACAATGTTCCGAGCGACATTCAATTTGATCTCATCTGGAGTAATCCACCTATTCGCATTGGGAAAGATGCTTTGCATGAACTGCTCCTGAGGTGGCTACCCCGATTGTCGCCAGCAGGTGAAGCATGGCTTGTTGTGCAAAAAAATCTTGGGTCCGATTCTCTTGCACAATGGATTCAGGAAAATGGTTACGACGTCAAACGCCTCGGCAGCAAAAAGGGTTTTCGCGTCTTATGCGTAACGCATCGGGTCGACATAACAACGGAAGCGACTCGGTAGTTCTGCGCGCAATTGGCCCACTCCTTGCGACAACACAGTGTCATTTTCGGCGCGAACCAGAAATTCTCCAGGCTGAGTACTTGATGAAAACGACAACTTGCAATGAGCCCAGTCGGTGGGGTTAAACGATGGGTCGGCAAAAACCATTCGCGCCATCGCCGTATAAGGGGGCAATTGCATCGCCTTGCGTTTCAGTTGTTCGCGTTCAATGAGTTGCTGAGGCACTGGCTCTACAAAGTCGTTGTACTGCGAATTCGACGCATCTTGTGACTGCAAAACAATCAGCGCCTTGCTGGAGCCCTTTAGGAGTCGTATTGCGTGTATTAACAATGTCCATGCCTGTTCACCTGCTCTGTAGGTAGGTGCAAACAACTCATTATCGAAATCTAAAAAAACCACTACATCGGCCGACGACACACGGTGCAAGGCGGCTTCTGTGCCGATGTAGACCTGCGATGCTGCATTGGCGGCAATCGTGGTTTCTGCAGAAAGTTCAGCAACCTGCCGCTGGGCAGCCTTTTCTATTTCGCCTCGCATCTTTGCCACACCCTTGCGCAGCAAAGCCAGTGCATTGCTAGAACATGACTGACACGTAGAGGGGCGATGCGCTCCACAACGATTGCATTCCAGGAGTCCTTCTTCATTTTGAATCACTGCGGCATCGCAGTCTTCGCAACGAATAATGGCTTTGCACGCCTTGCACGACAACAACCGCGAACGACCCTTGGTATTTAAAATACACACCACTGTTTGCGACTTGTCGCGCAAAACTTCAATGAGTCGTGACGAGAGAAGGCCAAATTGTGGTTTTTCTTCATCACCTAAATCGCTGTAGGGGTCAACCACTTCAATAGTTGGCCAATCACCTGCAACTTGCTCAACGAAGCTCACCGCTTCAGCGCCAGCCCAATGGGTTGCTGAAACTGTGGGAAGCGGGGAAACCAACACACAAGGGATACCCAATGCTCGCGCTCTTTCAATAGCAACATCGCGAGCATGCCATGTAGGGCTGCGCTCATCTTGCAAGCGTTCATCATGTTCGTCGAGCACAATGATGCTCTTGAGTTCCGGGATCGACGCCCACACGGCGCTACGTGCACCCACCACCACATCGACTCCTTCAGCAGCGCGTTGCCAGTCGTCGGGCATTAACGCAACCGATAAACCCTCGCGCCGCAGTGCTTGAGCAATGGTGCGGGCAAAACCAACCGAAGGAGTAACAACAAGGGTTCTCCCGCGCGAAATACCCGATTCAAGAACGGGGCGAAGCGGGCGCGGTGCTGGCCACACAAGCACGCCACCTCTCCCATTTCCAAAAAGTTCCTCGGCTAGTGCAACAACGTTGCGTTCACCTGATTTGCGTGAGGCTCCACCGTGTCGCGTGCCCAATTTCTTAATGCGCAGCGTAGGACTCGCGGACGACAACACGGCCCGTAACGGACCACAAAATCGATCGGCTGCCCATTGCGAGAGTTGCACTACTTCCTCAGAAGGACCTTCCGAGAGAAAACTGATGACCTCTTTGAATTTGATGTCACTTGACGGATATTCAACTTCAGAAACAACCCATGCATCGACACGGCGACCGTGTAGCTCAACACGAACAATGCTTCCGACCTTCACATTTTTCAATGATTCAGGAACGAGATAGTCAAAGGCTTTATTGACTCCGCTCACATCGGGTACCACGCGTACTATGCGCCTACCTAATGAGGGAGAGGAGATCAACTCATGCTGGTTCAGAGCTTGACAGCCGCCTTGAAGTCGGCGAGACGCGACGTGTGCTCCCACGAGAACTGTGGCAACGCACGACCAAAGTGACCATATGCAGCTGTCTTGCGATAGATCGGACGCTTGAGGTCGAGATCGCGCACAATTGCAGCAGGGCGAAGGTCAAAAACGTTGCGCACTGCTTCTTCAATGACTGCATTTGGCACCACTTCGGTTCCGAATGTTTCGACCAAGATGCTGACGGGATGCGCAACACCAATTGCGTAGGCCACTTGAACTTCACAGCGAGTTGCAGCACCTGAGGCAACAACGTGCTTGGCTACCCAACGCGCTGCATAGGCACCTGAACGGTCGACCTTTGAGGGGTCTTTACCCGAGAAGGCTCCACCGCCGTGACGACCCATACCACCGTATGTATCGACAATGATTTTGCGACCGGTCAGCCCGGTATCGGCATGGGGCCCACCCAAAACAAACTTGCCTGTTGGG
>JBIKNT010000228.1:0-3180 GCA_044358465.1 Ilumatobacteraceae bacterium | reverse complement strand
ACGCAAATGGCAGCCCCAACGGGATTCGAACCCGTGCCGCCACCTTGAGAGGGTGGTGTCCTAGGCCACTAGACGATGGGGCCAAGTAGCGGTCGTCAGGTTATCAGTGGGTGGCAAACAAAAGGCCCGAGCGCCAAAGCGTCCGGGCCAACATTGTTGAGTATTTGCTGGGGAGCAAGGAATCGAACCCTGAATAACAGAACCAGAATCTGCTGTGTTGCCAGTTACACCACTCCCCAATGGAGCACCCTGATTGTATCGCCACCAAGGGAAATGAAAACCGCTCGCTATCCGGTGATCTTCCAGAGGTTGCCAAAGCCAATGACACGGGCAAGAGCGATTCCGACTCCTTCTTTCACATGCTTCTTGAAGGTGCTATCCCCTGCAATATGGCTATTTGACGTGGGAGACGTCGTGGCCTCAAAGTTCATCTCGCGAGCGGTGAGGCGTGAGCGCAGCTCGTGATACGGGTCGGTCACAATCACTATTCGTTCGATTCCAGCGAAATTGGGATCGTTCTTCACGAGGTCTCGCACATTGCGCAGCGCCTCATAAGTGGAGCGCGATGACGACTCCTGCAGCAATTCCTCTTGAGGCACACCTTGTTGACGTAGGAAGATTGCCGATGCCGATGCTTCGGTAAAGCGGTCACCTGGCTTGTTGCCACCAGTGAGAACAATGCGCGGTGCGATCTTTTGCTTCCATAAGTCGAAGGCGTGCGTCAGCCGCGCTTTGAGAAGCGGAGAAGGAACACCGTCGTATTGCGCAGCACCCATCACCACAATGGCATCTACTTGTGTAGTTGATTGCGTGTGCCCTACACGCCACACTTCGAAAACTGTGAGACCTACATACAGGGAACCAACGCAAAGCACCAACGCGAGTATTTGTGCTACACGTTTCATGACAAAGATGTTTTTACTTTGCGAGCCGCTGGGATGCTGCTGCTAAACGAGCAAGAGTTGTTTCGCGCCCCAAAAGCTCGAGTGATTCAAAAAGTGGTGGCCCAACCGTGCGACCCGTAATAGCAACACGAATTGGCGCTTGCACCTTGCCAAGTTTCAAACCATGCTTTTCGCCTACCTGCTCAATCACTGCTTTCAGCGAATCGTGATTCCACTCTGCGGTTGCATATGCAGCGGTTGTTTCGCTGAGAACTGCACTCGCCCACTCATCTTTTGTTGCTTTTGCCCACGAGGCCTCGTCAATTGCGGGCTCATCGAGAAAGAAGAAGTCGACCATCGCAGGAACTTCAGTGAGTGCAGTGACTCTTGTTTGCACAAGTTCAGCCATGCCACGGAAAGTATCTTGTTTGAAGTTGCCCGCTGGCCATGGCATGGTTTCGCCAGTGAGAAATGGCTCACACTCTGAGATGAACACTTCAAGTGGCATTTTGCGAATGTATTCACCATTGAAGGCTTGCAATTTTTGAATGTCGAAAAATGCTGGCGAATGATTCACATCTTCCAAGCGGAAGGTATCGACAATGTGCTGCCAAGGAACAATCTCGGTATCGCCAGCAGGCGCCCAACCCAAGGTCATGAGGTAGTTCACCATTGCATCGGGAAGAATGCCCTCTTCGCGATATTGCTCTACGTCAACTTTGTCGCGGCGCTTCGACAACTTCTTGCGCTGTTCATTAACGAGAACTGGAACGTGTGCCCATGTTGGCGGGGCAACATTGAGTGCATTCCAAATCATTTGCTGCTTTGGAGTATTTGGCAAGTGTTCTTCTGCACGCACCACATGAGTGATGTTCATGATCTGGTCGTCAACCACGTTTGCGAGCAGGAACATTGGCGTTCCGTTTCCACGCAAGAGAACGAAGTCTTCAATGGTGGCGTTATCGAATTTCACTTCGCCACGTACGAGGTCGTGCACCACTGTTTCCCCCTCTGGCACTCGGAAGCGCAATACGCGACCAGGGCCAGGCTCTAAACCGCGGTCACGGCTGTAGCCGTCGTATCCGGGCTTGCCCGATGCTTTGGCACGTTCTTGCACCTGTTCACCAGTGAGGTCACAGAAATACGCCTTACCTTCTGCATAGAGCTTCATGGCAGCGTCAATATGTGCCTGTGCATTTGCCGACTGGAAGTACGGCCCTTCAAATTGTGGATGGTCGTTGTTGATGCCAAGCCACGCGAGTGCGTCGATGATGCCTTGGGTCCACTGCGGTTCATTACGCGATTCGTCGGTGTCTTCAATGCGCAAAACGAAGGTTCCACCTTCACGCAAAGTGAGTGCCCAGTTGTACAGAGCAGTGCGGGCCCCACCCACATGGAAAAAGCCGGTAGGAGATGGAGCGAAGCGATAGCGAGGAGGTGTTGTCATGACCCTTGCAGATTACCGACCCCACCCCACCAAGAGTGTTCTCGGCGCGGTGTGGCCCGGTTTTCGCGACAATTTGCGCCGAGAAGCTGCTGTTTAGAGTGCAAACTTTTGGAGGTCGCTCAATTCGACGAACTCCAAGGTGTGTAAATGCGTGGCGTGCAAGTTCACCAGTGGTGCACGACCCGCTTCAAAAGCTTCTTGCCAACGCATGGCACACAAGCACCAGTGATCGCCCGCTTTCAAACCAGCAAAACCGTATTGCGGCATTGGGGTAGAAAGATCATTTCCTGCTGCTTTGGAGAATGCAAGAAACTCATCGGTCATCACGGCACATACCGTGTGCACACCGTGGTCATCGCCGCCCGTTTCACAACAACCTGTGCGGTAAAAACCCGTCATCGGATCGGTGCAACATGTTGCAATGGGTTCACCAAAAACGTTCGGCTGAGTTGTCATGCAATATGTCTAGCGTGAAGTGGAAGATCTCGGCGCGAATTGTTGCAAAAACCGTGACATACGGCGCCGAGAACACTCGTTAGGGGTTGAGGGTGAGGAGATCTTCGTAGGTTTCGCGGCGGCGCACCACGCGGGCGTGGCCGTCTTTCACGAATACCACTGCGGGCTTGGTGACCATGTTGTAGTTCGAGGCCATGGAATAGCCATAAGCGCCAGTAACCGGAGTGGCAAGCAAGCTTCCCACTTCAAGTTCAGCCGGAACCTGTGCTTCTTCAATCACAATGTCGCCACTTTCGCAGTGCTTGCCAACAACGCGCACGTTGCGTGGGCGCAGAGCACCAGGCAACGTTGGCATGAATGCTTCATATCCACTGCCGTACATCATGGGGCGAG
>JBIKNT010000227.1:0-3213 GCA_044358465.1 Ilumatobacteraceae bacterium | reverse complement strand
TTTGTAGCTGAATTGTCGGGTCGCAGCATAGGAACACTGTCTGTCGATTTTGGTTACGGCCCATGGGAAGTTGATGTTTACGGTTATTCCGACACCTTGCCGAGCAAAATGGAGAGTTGGGGCCCGGCACTTGCTCGTTCCGAGAGTGACGACCCGGGCGAAGCCACTTTCACCATCTCTCAACCTTCTCAGTACGTCCTTGTTTACCTTCGCTTAGCAGCCCGCAGCCCGCAGTGTTCTACAAAAAACCCCTTCCAGGGTGTTGTCAACGGCATCAGCTTTGTTTCGGCGTCTGCACCGTAAGAACGTGGTCTGGCTAACCTTGCTTCATGGACACTGAGCGCCTTCTTGAACGCGCCCAGTCGGGCGATGCTTCAGCAGTCGACCAGCTTTTGCGCACGCACTACAGCGCCATTCACTCGGTGTGTCACCGCATGTTGCTCAGCCGCGAAAGTGCTGACGATGCAGTACAAAACGCGCTCATTGCCATCGTCAAAGGCCTCCCTCGTTTCGATGGGAAAGCTGCATTGTCGACCTGGATCTACCGCATCGCTACAAATTCAGCCATCGATGAAATTCGCCGCGTTCGCCGCCATGGTGGTTCTGTTCCCTTAAACGACGCGGCAAGTGCCCACACAGTGGCAAGTGACCATGTTGTCGACCCCACTGCTGTGCTTGCTGAACACCTTGTTGACTCGTCGCGGGTGGCCCAAGCCCTCGGCAGCCTGCCCGATGAATTTCGTGCAGCAGTGGTCTTGCGCTACATCTCAGACCTCGATTACGCCGAGATTGCTGCTGTGCTCGAGGTTCCTGTGGGTACTGTCCGGTCGCGCTTGGCCAGGGGCAAAAAGCTCCTCGCCGAGAAATTGGCCGACCCGACAACACTTTCGCCTCCAGACGAACCAAACTTAGGTACCCCGTCGTCTCTGCCCCCGGGTTCATCATCATGACCACACCTTCTCTTGACCCCACCGACAATGGCCCACTCGAGGCTGCGTTGCGTCAATTAGGAACGACCCCCGACCCCCAGTTGCGCGACCAACACATCGCCGTTGCCCTTGGCCACCTTGCCAGCACAAACACCGATGTGCCCAACAATGTGGTGTCGCTCACATCGCGCCGCCCCAATCGCGTCTTCATTGCACTCAGTGCTGTTGCCGCCGTTGGTCTTTTCGTCCTGGGGCTTGGCATCGGGCAACGAGGAAACGGTGTACCGCCCGAGGTTTCCTTAGTGAAAAATGCTGCGCCGTCGTCAAACATCGAATCTCGCACATGTGCGAGCGCAGATGTCGATTCCACCACCGACACCTTCCTCGTCATGGGTACTCCTCCTGCGCTCGTGGCAAAAGAAGTGCGCAATGGTGTTCCCACACTCACGGTGTACAACGCCGATACCTGCGCCGTCTTGTGGCAAGTACCTGCCAAGTAACTGTTCCCGAAGAGAAACACCTTTAGCCATTAGGCTGATTACGTGCTCTCCAACCCCTTCACCGACCCCGATTGGGCAAGGAACACTGTCGCCAGTATCGACAAGTGGGTGGGCTTTGTGCGCGATCGCACCACTCGCCCCGTCATCACTGTGGTGCGTGGCATCGTCTATGGCTTTTTAGTTGCCACTGGCGTTGTCATCATGGTCGTGCTTTTTGCCATTGGCGCAACACGGGCATTACAGGCCGCACTCGACACTGCTTTTTCGCGCACCACTGCCGTATGGTCTTCATACCTCATCTTGGGCAGTCTTTTTTTCCTCATTGGTCTACTCGTTGCACGCAAGCAACATCGTAAATCTGACGAACTCAATTCCTAACTCTCACTATTTCCTCGGAGATTCTTATGGCAACACATCATCACGTTCTCATCATTGGCTCTGGACCTGCTGGTCTTACAGCGGCTATCTACGCCGCTCGTGCCAACCTCAACCCATTCATCATTGAAGGTGAGCCCTCTTCCACCACCGATCAACCCGGTGGGCAGCTCATGCTCACTACAGAAGTAGAAAACTTCCCAGGTTTCCCCGACGGCATTATGGGCCCAGAACTGATGGGTCGTTTTCGCGAACAAGCAGCGCGTTTTGGTGCAACTTTTCTCACCGACAAAGTAACCCGTGTCGATTTTTCTGCTCGCCCATTTCGCGCATGGACGCGCGATCAAGAGTTCACCGCCGACTCCATCATTGTGAGCACCGGTGCGCAGTCGCTCATGTTGGGTCTTCCCAATGAAACCGCGCTCGTTGGTCATGGTGTTTCTACCTGTGCAACGTGCGACGGCTTCTTTTTCCGTGGCAAAGAAATTGTGGTGGTGGGTGGTGGCGACAGCGCAGTGGAAGAAGCAACCTTCCTCACTAAGTTCGCTTCGAAGGTCACCATCGTGCATCGTCGTTCTGAATTGCGTGCGTCAAAAATTATGCGTGATCGCGCGGAAAACAACGAGCGCATTGAGTTCAAATGGAATAGTGCAGTTGTCGAACTGCAAGGGACCGACATGCTCGAGGGCATCGTGCTTGAAGACACCGTCACCGGCGAACGTTCGCAAATGAATGTGGCGGGGCTCTTCATCGCCATTGGCCACAAGCCAAATACTGGCTTATTCACAGGCGTTCTCGACATGGAAGAAAATGGGTACCTTGCTACTCGCCCAGGGTCGTCTTACACCAATATCCCCGGAGTTTTCGCCTGTGGCGACGTACAAGACCACACCTATCGTCAAGCAATTACTGCTGCAGGGTCGGGTTGTATGGCAGCTATCGATTGTGAGCGCTGGCTCGAGTCAGAGCACGCTTCTCTCGCCTAGACTTCAGTTAGAGACGAAAAAAGGAGCCCCCATGGCAGACGGCATTGTTACTCTCACCAGTTCTACATTCGACGAAACAGTAAATGGTTCAAGCAAACCAATTCTTGTCGACTTCTGGGCCGAATGGTGTGGCCCATGCAAAATGATTGCGCCCATCCTTGCGGAAATCGCTGTTGAGCAAAAAGATTCGCTTGTGGTGAGCAAGCTCAATGTTGATGACCATGGTGACATTGCACAGCGCTACAACGTCATGAGTATTCCTACATTGTTGTTGTTCAACAATGGCGAACTTGTCAAGCGCCTCGTTGGTGCAAAAGGCAAGGGCGCACTCTTGCAGGAGTTGTCAGAATTTCTGACCCCTTCCCACTAACTGCTGGCCAACGCAACGAGACCGTCCGCGATCTCCAGCGGCGGTTACGTAGT
>JBIKNT010000039.1:0-10592 GCA_044358465.1 Ilumatobacteraceae bacterium | reverse complement strand
TGGTGCTATTGCACTCGGTTGGCCTCGAGAAGAGCAAGAACGCGCGGGGCGCAGTGCATCTCGCCAACGACGCACTGCCGATGAAATAGCGCACTTTGGACGTTGGCGCTAAGCCAACTGGTTGCGCAACATTTCAGCATTCTGAGCAGGGGTCATACACACGTTGCGCTCGCATACGTAAGCCACGCCTGCGCTGCGTCCTTGCCAAAGTGGCGAAGTGCCAGGTTCGCCCCACAGCACCACAGCATTAGGACGCCACGATTCCCGAACAACTTGAAGGAAGTCGGGGCGGTTGCCAGGAATCACAATTTCGGTGATGCCACTGTTCATGATGTGCAACGCACTCAATGCGTTTCCTGCAGCACTTGGGGCCTTATGCATGATTTGGTCGAGTAGTTGCATAATGCGATGTGCGTGTTGCTCGTAGCGCCCTTCGCCTGTCATTGCCGATAAGCGATACAGCGCAACAGCTGCTGTTGAGTTCGCCGATGGCGTGGCGTTATCGAGCAGATCTTTTTGGCGGGCAATGAGTTGTTCGCCATTGTTGCCTGTGGTGAACAAACCTCCGCGTTGCGGGTCCCAGAACTCATCGAGTAATTGATTGGCGGCTTCACATGCGTGGCGCGTCCATTTCTCATCACCTGTTGTTTCAGCGAGACGAGTAAAGGCATCAACAAGTGCAGCAAGGTCGGCTGCTAGTGAATGATGTCGTGCGCGTGGCACGCCAGTCTCGTGCCAACTGCGTTTCCACGTTCCGTTTTCGCTGCGCAATTCACGAATGAGAAATTCGGCATTGGCGACGGCTGCTGCGAGCCATGTGGGGTTGTTGAAAGCTGCTGCTGCTTCAGCAAGCGACGACAGCATGTAGCCGTTCCACTCTGTGAGTACTTTGTCGTCGAGGAGCGGACGAGCTCGTTCTAGTCGCTTCGTGAACATCACTTGTCGAGCAGCTTCAATTCGATCATTACGCAAGAGTGAACCTCGCTCGAAATGGCGAGTGAGAATATTTCTGCCTTCGAAGTTTCCTGCCTCTGTCATGCCGTACCACTCAAATATCTCAGCAGATTGCTCGGCATCGAAGAGTTCACGCACTTCTCGAGGCGTCCAGGTGTAAAACCAGCCCTCGTGGTGGTGGCCAGTGTCGTCTGCTGAGTCGGCATCTTCTGCAGAGAAGAAACCACCTTCTCGGTGAGTGAGGTCTCGCAACACGTAGTTGATGGTTTCTTCAACAACTTGTTTGTATCGCGGAAATTGAGTGACTTGATATGCGTGCAGATAAACGCGCACAAGAAGTGCCTGGTCGTAGAGCATTTTTTCGAAGTGAGGTACAAGCCACTCGCGGTCAACGGAGTAGCGAGCGAAACCGCCGCCGAGGTGATCGTAGATTCCGCCCGATGCCATGGCGTCGAGAGATGTGGTCGATACGTGCAAAGCCGCAGGGTTTGCGTGTGTGGAATTACTGCGTAACAACAGGTCGATATTCATAGTGGAAGGGAATTTGGGTGCTGCACCAAAACCGCCCCATTCACTGTCGAAGCCACCAACGAGATGAGTAACTGCACTAGTGACCGTGCTCAAATTGGCAACGGCGTTGGCCGGCTCGGCGAACTCACTGCGTTGGAGCGCTTGCATGAGTGCTTCAACATTGGTGTCAATATCTTCTCGGCGATTTTCCCAGACATCGGAAATGGCCGTCATCAGTTGCAGAAATGATGGCTTCGGGAAATATGTGCCGCCATAAAATGGTTTTGCGTCGGGCGTCATAAATACGGTCATTGGCCAACCACCACGCCCGGTCATTGCCTGCACTGCTTCCATGTAGACCGCATCAACATCGGGGCGTTCTTCGCGATCTACTTTGATGTTGACGAATTGGGCATTCATCTGTGTTGCAACATCGTGATCTTCAAAACACTCATGGGCCATGACGTGGCACCAGTGGCACGCTGAGTAGCCAACTGACAACAAGATCGGAACATTGCGCTGACGCGCTTCAGCGAAAGCTTCGTCGCCCCAAGCAAACCAATGCACTGGGTTGTTTTCGTGTTGTCGAAGGTAAGGCGAAACTTCGTTGGCGAGTTTGTTTGTCATTGCTATGCGCCGGTGGCGTGATAGCCGCCATCGACATGGATGATTTCACCTGTGGTGGCGGGGAAGTAGTCCGACAAGAGTGCAACACACGACTTAGCAACGGGAAGGCTGTCGGTGACGTCCCAGCCAAGTGGCGAACGGTCATCCCAAACATCTTCAAACTTTTTGAAGCCTGGAATGGATTTTGCGGCCATTGTTTTAATAGGGCCGGCGGCAATTAAATTGAAACGAATGTTTTGTGGCCCAAGACCGCGCGCTAGGTAGCGGCTTGTCGACTCGAGTGCCGACTTGGCAACACCCATCCAGTTGTAGGCCGGCCAGGCAACAGTGTTGTCGAAGTCGAGGCCAACAAATGACCCACCTGTTGGCATGAGAGGCACAAACGCATCGGCCAATGTCTTTAAGGAATAGGCGGAAACTTGAATGGCAACGGATACATCGCTCCACTGCGCTTCCATGATGTCGTCGCCGAGGCAATTTGCCGGCGCAAAACCGATGGAGTGCAACACGCCATCTACTCCACCCCAGTGCGCTTTTACTGCTTCGCGAACTGAGTCGACATGCGAGGGGTCGGTGACGTCGAACTCAAAAACAGGGGCCGCGTGGGGGAGTTTGCGCGCAGTGCGTTGCGTGAGCGAAAGACCGCGGCCGGCGCCGGTAAGTACCACCTCGGCCCCTTCTTCTTGAGCAAGTTTTGCGACGCCAAATGCCAAAGATGCATCGGTGAGTACGCCCGTGACGACAATACGTTTTCCTGTGAGAATTCCCATGCCCTAGACCGTAGTTCACCCGTTCTTGCCGAGGTGGGTCTCAAAGTTCTCTTATGTGCGCTTGGTGTGTAAGGCTGAACGAATGTCTTCAGAGCAAACAAGCGTTGGGGTGCTGGGCGGTACAGGGCCAGCAGGTACGGCGCTTGCGGCCCGGCTTGCCTCCATTGGGTACAGCGTGGTTATTGGTTCACGTTCCAGCGAGAGGGCTGAAGAGAAGGCAAAGGAAATTCGTGACGCGTGGCCAGCATTGAACTTGCCATTGCGCGGTGGATCAAACGATGAGTCTGCCGCGTGCGACATCGTGGTACTCGCCACTCCGTGGGACTCCGCTGCAACAACTGTTCGCGAGCATGCGATAGCGCTGCGCGGCAAAGTGGTCATCAGTATGGCTAACGCGCTGGTGCGAGTGGGGCATGAATTTCAACCGCTGGTTCCTCCTCGAGGAAGCGTGGCAGCCCATGTGCAAGCAGCCGCTCCCGACTGTCGTGTAGTTGCGGCGTTTCACCATTTGCCAGCAAAAGAGCTCGGGCATCTTGGTGACCCCATCGACAGCGATGTGCTCATTTGTTCCGACGACAAAGCAGCAATTGAAACGGTGAGTGAGATGGTGCGACGCATTCCTGGTTGTCGCCCGCTCGATTCGGGCGAATTGTCGAATGCAACGGCCATTGAAGCGTTTACTGCGGTGTTGTTGCAGCTGAATGTTCGCTATAAAACACGAGTTGCGCCAAAGCTCAATGGAATCAAAGGAGATCCGCGAGCGTGATGCGCTTATTCGATACCGCACGCAATGCCGTGGTGCCATTTGAACCTCAGCCACAAGTGTTGATGTATACGTGTGGCATTACGCCATACGATGCAACGCATCTTGGTCATGCAGCCACTTTCATGGCGTACGACATTTTGCAACGGCGTCTCATTGACCTTGGCCATACGGTGAAGTGTGTACGTAATGTCACCGATGTTGACGACCCACTTTTTGCAAAAGCAAAAGAACTTGGTGTTCACTATCTCGATCTTGCTGCAGGTGAAGAAGCTCGTTTCAATGCCGACATGGAAGCTCTCAACATGTTGCCGATGTACAGCACGCCCAGAGCATCGTCAGCAATTCCCGATATTCGTGGATTCATTGGCATGGTGCTCGACCGCGGCTTTGCTTATCAAGCCGGTGGAAATGTTTATTTCGATGTGAGCAAGTTCACCAGTTTTGGTTCAGTCTCGAACTACAGCGAAGAGTTCATGGTGGAGCTTGCCAATGAGCGTGGTGGCAATATTGCCGATCCCAATAAGCGACATCCACTCGACTTTGTTTTGTGGCAAACAAGTGCGCCCGATGAACCAGCCTGGGAAACGATGTGGGGCGCTGGTCGGCCAGGTTGGCATATCGAATGCAGCGCTCTTGCCTTGCGTGAACTCGGCACAACAATCGACCTGCACGGTGGTGGAAGCGACCTCATTTTCCCGCACCATGAATGTGAACGTGCGCAATCTGAAGCAGCAACTGGCGTTCCATTTGTGCGCCATTGGATGCACGTTGCAATGGTGTCAATGGATGGACACAAGATGTCAAAGAGCCGAGGCAACTTGGTCTTCGTCGATGCGCTGCGCAAAGAGTGGGACCCACGCGTTATACGACTCGGTCTAGTTGCTCATCACTATCGTGTTGAGTGGGAATGGAATACAAACATCATGCCCGATGCGCTTGCACGGCTGCAGTTGTGGCAAAGCGTTTCGCAAGATGCAGGAACAACGAATTCGCCAGCATCGCAAGAGTTGCTTGCCGAGGTAAGAGATGCACTCGATGACGATCTCAATTCACCCTTTGCACTACAACTCATCGATGCAGCGGCGCGAGCACAGGTCAATGTGGCGACGTCGGCTGCACTTCTCGGTGTTCAGTTATAAATCGCTGCATAAATTAGACCTTCCCCGTCCTACCTAAGCTCTAGACTCTTGGTGATGTCTGTATTGTCTATTTCCCTGCCCGATGGTTCTGCGCGCGAGTTGCCAGCTGGGTCCACAGTGGCCGATCTTGCGGCAAGTATTGGCTCTCGTTTGGCAAAAGCAGCTCTTACTGGTGTGGTGAATGGGGCGGAAGTCGACCTCAATGTGGCCCTAGCCGATGGTGACGTTGTGTCCATTGTGACTGCCGATTCCGATGCCGGTCGACACGTTCTACGTCACTCCACCGCCCACGTGTTGGCTCAAGCGGTAACGCAACTTTTTCCTGGTGCAAAGTTTTCTGTCGGACCAGCAATTGAAGATGGTTTTTATTACGACTTCGACCTTCCCGAAGGTCGCACCTTCAGCGAAACAGATCTCGTTGCCATTACCTCGCGGATGAAAGAAATTGTTTCGGCAAATCAACCTTTCACGCGGTCAGAGGTGTCGGCACGTGATGCTTTGCAACTTTTCTCCGATCAACCCTATAAATGCGAGATCATTGAACGCGTTACTTCCGGTGCAGCCGATGGCGTCGATGCCGACGAGGTAGGAAGTGGCGACGCCATCAGCGTGTATCGCAACAGCCCAGAATTCGTCGACCTCTGCCGTGGTCCTCACGTGCCAACAACCGGAAAACTCGGACACTTCGCACTCATGAAAGTTGCTGGTGCATATTGGCGCAGTTCCGATAAGGGCCCAATGTTGCAACGTATTTACGGCACGGCTTGGGAATCAAAATCGGCATTGGAAGAACACCTCAATCGCCTGATTGAAGCTGAAAAGCGCGATCATCGTCGTCTTGCCGTTGAACAAGACCTGCTGTCGTTCCCGCAAGAGCTCGGTGGCGGTTTGGCTGTGTGGCATCCAAAGGGCGCCATCGTGCGCAAGTTGATGGAAGATTACAGTCGCGATCGCCATCAATCGGGTGGCTATCAATTTGTTTTCACTCCGCATCTGGCGAACGCAAACCTCTTTCAAACTTCGGGGCACCTCGATTTTTATAAAGACGGTATGTATCCGCCCATGGAAATGGACAACGGTACGTATTACCCGAAGCCAATGAACTGCCCGATGCACTGTCTCATTTACCGCGGCAGGCAGCGCAGCTACCGCGAGTTGCCACTGCGGCTTTTTGAACTCGGAACCGTGTATCGCTACGAACGTGCCGGAACTCTGCACGGTCTGTTGCGCATTCGCGGCTTCACGCAAGACGACAGCCACATTTTCTGCACCGAAGAACAAATGGCCGACGAAATTACTTCTCTGCTCGATTTTGTGATGTCGGTGTTGCGTCGATTCGGATTCGAAGATTTTGAATTCAATTTGTCAACCCGTGACCCCAATAAGTCGGTGGGTTCCGACGACATTTGGGAAAAAGCAACTGCTGCGCTTCGTGAAGGCCTCGACAGGCATGGCGTGGTGTACAAAATCAAAGAAGGCGATGCTGCTTTTTATGGTCCAAAAATCGACATTGATGTGCGCGATGCAATTGGTCGCAAGTGGCAACTATCTACTATCCAATGCGACTTCAACCTTCCAGAACGATTCAATTTGGAATACGTAGGCGCCGACAGCGGACGTCATCAGCCCATCATGTTGCATCGTGCACTTTTTGGTTCCGTCGAGCGGTTCTTCGGGGTGCTGTTAGAGCATTACGCAGGGGCGTTGCCAACATGGCTGGCGCCAGTACAGGTGCGCATTTTGCCAGTGGCTTCTGCACACGAAGAATACGCAGCAGAACTGCGCAATCAGTTCGCCAACGCAGGTCTTCGGGTAGATGTTTCTCACGCCGACGATCAACTGGGTAAGCGTATTCGTAATGCAAAGCTCGAGAAGTTGCCCTATGTCTTGGTAGTAGGTGACGACGACGTTGCACATCATTCGGTTGGAGTGAACCCGCGCGGTGGTGAAGTTGAACGCGATGTTCTTGCCAACGACTTTCTTGCCCGCGTGTTAACTGAAATTGCCGAAGATTCAGCCGCAAAGTCCTAGAGCTGTAGCGAAAAAGATCTGCGATGTTGGAACACTTATGGAACGGGTGGAGATCTGCTTATGTTCAGCAGTGGAGCGAGAACGCAGGCAGTTCTTCATCGCCTGTATCGGGTTCGGTATTCACGCAGATCTTGAATAGCGGCCTCAGTGATGTTGAATCACACATCGTGTTCAGGGGAACTACTTGCTTTGTCATCATGAATGCGTTTCCTTATGCGTCAGGACACTTGCTCATCTTGCCCTACCGTGAAGTTGCTGATCTCGAGAATCTCTCCGCGCAGGAAGCGCAAGAGCTCTGGGCAGTAGTCACAACTGGCGTTCAGGTGGTGAAGTCGGTATATCAACCACAAGGGCTTAATGTTGGTATCAATCTTGGTCCGCCAGCGGGTGGAAGCGTTTCGCAGCATCTCCACGTCCATGTGGTTCCGCGGTGGATAGGTGATGCAAATTTCATGACAGCAGTGGCAAATACGCGTACCTTGCCTGAAGCAATAGGAGATTCTGCGCACCGCATCCGTACTGCTTGGCAAAAGTTCGGTAACGTAGGTTCGTGAGTAACGACGAACTGCGCGACCAATTGCCCGACGACCTCAATGTCGCAGCGTTCTCTGGTCCTTATGAATTTCCCGACAACAGTCGTCGTCGGATTCCGGGTTATCTCTACATTGGTATGGCAATTGCGTGTCTCGTTTTTCGCGCTTTTGGGCCAACCGATAGTGCACTCATGGGTAAGGGCTGGGTTGGCGCAGCAATTTTGCTCGGCGCATTCGGACTTTTCAGTATTTCATCGGGTTGGCGCATGACCGTCGATGAAAAGCACGCACTCGTGCTGGCTACTCGTGCCATTGGCTTTCCCGTTGGTCATGCATCGGCGCAGCAGGTGTGGCGTGGTTTGCGTAGTCGGCCCACTTGGCGTGTGTTTTGCTACAGCGCAGAAGAACCTCCGATGCGTCGTGGGTTGGTGCTGGTCGATGCAATCAATGGTTCGGTCGTAGAAAAGCTGACAGAGGCAAACCCCGACTTCCCTGAAAGCGCAAAGTAGGATTTACCCATGTTCGACGGCCATTTTCGTGTGCAGGTAGAGCGTGCAGTGAAACCAATGGGTGAGTCGTTGCGCAAAGTGGGTGTCACCCCCGATGTGCTCACGGTTGCCGGTTTGCTTCTCGCCGTCGCAGCAGGAATTTCGGTGGGTGCTGGAGCGTTGCGTGTTGGCCTATTGCTTGTCATCTTGGCAGCGTTGCCCGACCTTCTCGATGGGGCAGTGGCTAAGGCTGGCAACACCGCTAGCCAGCGCGGAGCATTTTTCGACTCGGTCATCGATCGCGTCACCGATGCTTTGCTGCTGGGTGGAGTTGCTTGGTACCTAGCTTCAAACGACAGTCCACACATGTCGGTGTTGCCTTTTGCAGTCATGGCTGTATCGGCAACTATTAGTTACGAGCGTGCAAAAGCCGAGTCATTGGGTTTGCAGGCAAAGGGTGGGCTCATGGAGCGCGCCGAACGCATTATCTTGCTGTGTCTCGGATTGTTATTCGACAATTTGCTCGTGCCTATTTTGTGGATCATGTTGGTGCTCACCTCAATCACTGCTGTGCAGCGGTTCATCAAGGTGTGGAAGCAAGCTGCTGTGGCGCCAGCAACTGAGGTAAAGATTGAAGAGCGTTTAGCGCGCCGCGAGTCAAAGCATGCGGTGCGTCAAGAGCGTCGTCATTCCAACCGTCGCCCCAGTTCACGCTAGAGGGCACATTGGCCACCACGCGTGAATCTGTCACCGATGCATTCACGGTAGGTTCGTATCGTCTTGCATCGTTGTTGGCAAAGGTTTCTCCTGGGCCAATGGCGTATGGCGTTGCGAAATTGGTGGGTCATTTAGCAGCAGCATCTCTGCAATCGCGTCGTGCCATTATTGAACGTCACATTCGTCGCGTACGACCCGATTACTCGGCAGAGCAAGTGCGTAAAGCAACACAAGGAGCTTTCGACAGTTATTCTCGCTATTACGTAGAAAGTTTCCGCCTTCCCTCGCTTTCTGCAGATGTTGTTGACGCAACCTTCACCCTCGACGGTTTCGAAGCCATTACCGATTCGCTCAAAGAGGGAAACGGAGCCATCCTCGCGTTGCCGCATCTCGGCGGCTGGGAATGGGCTGGTCGATGGTTATGTGATCAAGGGGTGAAGACAACAGTTGTTGTGGAGGCGTTACAACCGCCAGAACTTTTTGAATGGTTCGTGAGCCTAAGAACCGAGTTAGGAATGAATGTTGTTCCTCTTGGTCCCAATGTGGCTGGTGAGGTATTGAAAGCGTTGCGCAACAATGAAGTGGTGTGTTTGTTGTGCGACAGAGATCTACAAGGTGGAGGAGTGCCAGTCGACTTTTTCGGTGAAACGACAACTCTTCCTGCGGGCCCAGTCACCTTGTCTTTGCGCACCAATGCTCCCGTTTTTCCGGTCGCCGTGTATTTCACTGAGGCCTACAACGGCCATCATGCAGTGATTCACCCAGCAATGCATTTTGAACGGTCGGGAAAGTTGCGCGAAGACGTCCGCATCGGCACACAAGCTCTTGCGAAAGAGTTAGAAAAACTCATTTGGGCAGCTCCAGAACAATGGCATCTCTTCCAGCCAAATTGGCCAAGCGACCCTGGCTTTGTTGCAAAAAATAACAACGCGTAACTCTAAGACAAGAATTCTCGTACTTCAGATAGCGCTTCTGCATTGACGGAATACCAGATCCAGGTTCCGCGTTTCGTCCCGGTGATGAGCGAAGCTTCTCGCAAAATTTTGAGATGATGACTAATAGTGGGTTGAGACCTTTGCAGTTCATCAACAAAAGAACATGCACACACTTCTTGACTCGGGTCACGGGCAATGAGGGTAAAAAGCTTGAGTCGAATGGGGTCGCCTAACGCAGCAAAGACCTTGGCCAGCGTGGCGGCATCGTCGTCGGTGAACGCAGATGTGCTCTGAGGTGAACAACAGGCTGCAATGGCTGCACGAGCGGGACCTTTTGATATATTGATGTTTGTCAATATATCAAAGAGCGCCGTACATCGCGCCAAAGGAGCCTGTATGTCAAGAGTTCAACTCGCCCTGAACGTCGATGACCTCGATGCCTCAATCGCCTTCTATTCCGCGATGTTCCAAGTTGAGCCGCACAAGGTTCGCTCTGACTATGCAAATTTCATCGTCGATAACCCGCCGTTAAAACTCGTTCTCATTGCGGGCAAAGGCGAGCCCGGAACAATGAACCATGTCGGAATTGAAGTAGAAACCACAGCTGAAGTGGTGCAGGCAGCCGAATTGGCGGAGACCGCAGGTATTGCCACCACGTTGCAAGAAAAAGAAACCTGTTGCTACGCCTTGCAAGACAAGGTGTGGATTCACGGACCCAATTTGTCGTGGGAGGTGTACACGGTGCTCGACGAAAATGCAGGTGCAGGTTCAATGTCGGCACCACGTCAAGCATTGCAGGCCCTCGACTTCATCGATGTATCTGGTGGGTCATGCGCTCCCGGAGAAGCGTGCTGCCCAACGGAGATCTGAAATGAAAATGTTGCACCGCCGTTTACTCGCGGAGTTTTTAGGAACCTGTGGAATTGTTCTTGTTGTTGTCGGGTCCGGAATTATGGCGGAACGACTCTCGCAAGATGTAGGTGTTCAATTATTAGCTAACACCATTGCGACAACGGGTGGACTGCTTTTATTCATTTATCTTTTCAGTTCGATTTCTGGCGCGCAGTTCAATCCGGTGGTAACAGCTACGGAATATTTTGACAAGCGAATCAACGCGGGTGA
>JBIKNT010000226.1:0-3221 GCA_044358465.1 Ilumatobacteraceae bacterium | reverse complement strand
TCCCTGTTCCTGCTGGCCCGACACCAAATGTGATGACGTTTTCACGAATTGCATCGACGTAGCGTTTCTGGCCTGCTGTTTTGGGTTTCACCGCACGACCACGCCCAGCTCGCATCACTTCATCGGTGAGCACATCACTTGGGCGTTGATTATTGCGCACCATGTCGATGGATCGATCGATGACTAATGAATCGAATGCCTCACCTTTTTGCAACAACATGACGAGCTCTTCAAAGAGGCGCCCAGCCTTCGCCGAGTCGGCACCAGCCAATGACACCACATTGCCGCGCACAGAAATTTTTGTTGACGGAAAGGCATCTTCAATGCGACGCAAATGCTCGTCGCGCATCCCTAGGAGATCGGCCATCATGTGCGAATGAGGAATGACCACATCGACTGTGGGAGAGGAGGTACTCATCTATATGAAACGTAGCGCATTGCCTACGAGGTCAGCATGGTCGTTTCTGTATCGGAGCCAACTGGAGCCCCAACGGAATCGGCAGATTCGCGCGGGCGGACAAAGTCGATGGCGTAGTAACGCTGGGTGGTAATGGGGATGAGGTCTGCCTCTGAGACCATTCGCGCCAAACGCACCATGAGTTCTGCGGCTCCCCCGGTGGCCTGAGGTTGGTTGCTTTCAGGGGTGTCAAACACCAGCAAAGCCCCTTCTGCTGCCTCTACAGCGAGCGCATGCTTCCCTAAATGGATTACTGCGCCCTTTGCCACATAATTGGGGTCAACCACTGCCCACACCACATAGTGCACTTGGCCTTTGCGGAAACGCTCTGGGTAATGCTTGGCAAAATACAACTCTGACAACCAACGAGTTGCCCGAACATCAGTAGCAATCAGCGTCATCGCTACAGGTACACCGTCGTCCCAGACCACCCAGGCGCGATTGCTCTGCAGAGTCATCTGGTCGTTAAATTCCAAACGATCAAGCATCTCGTGGGTTGCCGTCAACTCGGCCTCAGGCAAATAGGCGCGCACATAGAGGTTCCACAGAGAATCTTGCAGGTTGTGGTCTACAACGTGAGAGTGGCGGGTGACATACATACGAAGAGGTACTCCAAAAAAGAGGCACTCCGCCTACGAACACAGTAGTTGATCCACCCCTGCAATTCGGGTCATGTGTAGCCTGAAAAGCCAGTGCGTAAAAGCTTTTCTCAATTGGCATGGCTCGTCGGGGCCGTGGGAGTGGTTCTGGGGCTCGTCAACATGTTGACCCCCTCTGCAACTGTGGGAAATACCTTCTATTTCATCGCGGCAACCCAACTAGCCATTTGCGTTGTCATTGGGTTCTTTGCACATCGACCCGACCCCAGAACTTGGCTCGTCATATTGGGCGTTTCCCTGTTCACCGTCGCTGGCCAAACGTTGGCTGACAATTCACTCCCCACCGACACGCTACGTATCGTTTCGGAATCATTTTTCCTTGCAGTGCAGGTGCTCCTAGCCAGCGCGCTTCTGCTCGTCACGCTGAGACGTAACGGAACTGCAATTCTCAACTCCCTCGGAGATGCGTTGGTTGTTGCACTCGGAGCTTGGCTCCTCATTTGGATTGGGCTCCTTCAACCTTCGCTCAACATTGCCGGTGAACCGGCTGTCATAAGTGCTTTGCGCGGCATCACCCTCGCAACGAGCACCATTGTCCTTTTCCTCCTCATCTCTTTGCTTTTCAGCGAGGCGAACCGTACACCTTCCATTTGGTTGCTCTTTGGTGCCATTTCGCTTTCGCTGCTAGGTGACTTCCTTTTTGCCTTTGACAAATCTGGCCATGCAAGTATTTCCGACCGTTTCCTCAACGCTCCTTACGTCATCAGTCTCTTTTTGGCTTCTGCAACCTTCTTGCATCCCTCAGTGCGCAGCTTGACCCATCGCAGCACCACTCGACTACGTCAGCCCTTGCTTGGCCGACTAGTGCTCACCACCACAGCGCTTGTTGTGCCGCTCATCACCATTGCTCTTTTTGATCCGCGCAATCAGGTAGACCGCGTGATACGTGCGATATCTCTCTTCGTACTCGCAGCGTCGGTCACCGCACGAGTCATTCAAGCAGTACGAACCAATGCACGCACACAAGCTGTACTCGTCAAAACTGCGCAGACCGACGCACTCACACTTCTCCCCAATCGCTCTCTCATGTTGAAACACATTGAAGAGGCAGTTGACAACGCATGGCGAACGGGAAGAGTTCCTGCAGTTCACTTCATCGACGTCGACCGATTCAAGAACATTAATGACTCGCTCGGCCACAGTGCTGGAGATGATGTTTTGGTAGCGGTTGCTCAACGCCTCACCAATGCCGTACCTACATCGGCAATTGTTGGGCGCATCAGCGGCGACGAGTTTGTGGTACTTGAACCAGACAGCATTAGCGATGTTGAGGCTATGAAAACCGCAGAACGAATTCTCGAGTGCTTTCGTGAGCCGCTCGCTCTTCGCCAAGGCGATGTTTTCGTCTCAGCAAGTATTGGCGTGGCGTGCTCGCCGGCAACTGACTCTCCTTCACCAGAAGAACTTCTTCGCCACGCCGACGCCGCGATGTATCGCGCAAAAGATGCGGGTCGCAACTGCATTGCATTGTTCGACGCATCAATGCTGGAACGAGCCACACAACGCCTCACACTAGAAACCGCGCTGTACCGCGCCCTTGAACGACAAGAACTCACGCTGGTGTATCAACCCATTATCGACCTACAACTCGGTGATGTACTTGGCTTTGAAGCACTCATGCGCTGGGAGCGCGAAGATGGCTCTACTAGCTCTCCTGCTCAATTCATCCCCATTGCAGAGGAAACTGGCATCATCGTGCCCATAGGTGCTTGGGCGCTCATTGAAGCACTCACACACTTGCGCACTTGGATTGATGCGGGCATCTGCCCGGAAACGGCTTCGATGTCTGTCAACGTGTCGCCTCGACAACTACATGATCCGCAATTCGTCTCGGTAGTAAGTGAAGCTCTGTCGCGCACACGTGTTCAACCGCAACAATTGTGGCTCGAGATGACCGAGAGCATCATGATTACCGAACCCGAGCAAGCTCTTGCCGCCTTGCGCCGCCTCAATACGCTTGGTGTACGCATTGCCATTGACGATTTTGGTACTGGTTATTCGTCGCTGTCGCTTCTCCAGAGCTTCCCCATTCAACGCCTCAAGATCGACAGGTCATTCATTAGCGGAATTGCCGATGACGTCAGTGCGCGCTCCCTCGTGAAAAC
>JBIKNT010000038.1:0-10627 GCA_044358465.1 Ilumatobacteraceae bacterium | reverse complement strand
GATGCAATATGACGGGCTCCATGCCCTCACTTGTTTTGTAGCCGTCGTACAGGTCGTTACGAAAACTTTCAATAATGTGATCGGAGGCAACGCCAACATGAGTTGCCCCGTCAGCAATAAGTTGCAGCGTTGACGCAAGAACTCCAATAGTGGCTGCAAAAGGCGGTGGCGTTGTGTGTTTTGTTGCTTGGCCATAGTGCTGGCGATACAACTCATAGGTTCCGTCAACAAGATGAACTTTCACGCGTATTTCTCTTTCTCGGAAATTTAGAGCGTTGCTGCTGCAACGCGGCGCACATTGACGAGTCGCTCAAGTTCATGATGCGTAATTTTCCAACCCTCACTGGTGCGCACCAACTTGTCGTTATAGGCAGCCCACAAAATAATGAGATGATCGGGGTCGGCAGGCAACTCGTGGGTTGCTTGTACATAACTGCGTAAAGTTGCGGTATCGCCGGTGACAGTTACTTGAATATTGCCAATGAGATGCTGTGTACGGCCATATTTATTGCGCGCTGCTGTTACCCAAGGGCGATATGCGCTTAAACCAACAATGGGTTCGGCCCCGAAGCCCGACACCACGACGTCTTCGGTGAAACAGGTGCAATAACGGTCGTAATCGAGTTGATCGATGGAATCGGCATAACGGATGATGATGTCGCCAACGGCGAGTCGGTCTTCAAGTTCGCTCATACGTGCATCCTAGAAGGTAAACAGCACAGGAATTTCTAGATGATGAGAGCGAGCAATGTTCCGGCAACGATGTACGGGCCAAAGGCAATGCGGCTCTTGCGTGAAACACGACCAGTGAGTAACAAGACCGCGCTCACCACTCCTCCAATGAGGAAGATGGCCACGACGCCATTGAGCAAAGCACCCCAACTGTTGTAGGCAAGTGCAAAACCAACAATGGGAGCTAAGAGCACGTCTCCTTTACCAAAACTTCCTTGAGCTAGTGATTTCAGTGCAACGAAGAATGCAAAGAGCGCCACAGCACCAGCACCAGCACGCAATACATTGCCGAGCTCCCAATGCACAATTGCATCGAGAACTAAGAGCGGAACGCCCAACGTAATAGCGAGGCCATTGATGTAGCGCGGCACGCGATGAGTGATGGCATCGATAATGCCAATAGCGATGAGGCCACACCCAATGATGACGAGACCCATCGCGGCAAACCAACGGTCGGCTGACTTAGCGAGCAACATGGCAATGTCGATGGTGCACAAAACAATTGCACAACGTTCGGCAATTCCGAAGTGGAATGCGGAGTGTGCAATACGAGCAACGTTGCGCTGTGCAGTGAGAACTACCCAAGCGCCGCCAACGAGGCCCAACAAAGCTGCGAAAAGAACCGTGGTCTTATTCCTGCACTAGTTCAATAAGTGTGCCAAAGCTGCTTTTCGGATGAATGAAAGCAACAGTGGTGCCGCGGCTACCTGGCCGTGGTGCTTTGTCGAGTGCAATTGCACCTGCATCGATCATTGCTTGCAATGCAACTGCGCAATTCTCGACGCGGTAACCAATGTGGTGCAAGCCTTCGCCACGCTTTTCAATTGATTTTGCAACGGGTGAATTTTCATTTGTTGGCGTGAGGAGTTGCACATAACTTTCTGCAACTTTCAATAGTGCTTCTTCTACTCCATCGCTCTCCACAATTTCGCGGTGCTCTACCTCGGCACCAAATGCACGGCGGTAGTAGTCGATGGCAGCTTCAAGGTCTTTGACAGCAATTGCTACGTGGTCAATTTCGGTTAACAGCATGTCTCTATCGTCTCACGTCACACGCCTGCGCGGCGGAATCGGTTGATATTTTCTTCGCCCACTTTGGCGCGCAGTTCGGGGTCGTCAATGCCTAAACCTTCCTCAGGGGCCAAGCACAAGATGCCAAGTTTCCCTTCGTGCATGTTGTGATGCACCTGGTAGGCAGCTTCCCCTACATCTTCTAGGGAAAATACCTGCGACATCACAGGATGGATCATTCCTTTACCGATGAGCCGATTGGCTTCCCAGGCTTCGCGATAGTTCGCAAAATGGCTCCCCACGAGCTTCTTCAGGCGCATCCAGAAATGGCGGTTATCGAACTCGAGCATGAATCCGCTAGTGGCTGCACAGGTGACGACCGTGCCGCCGCGCTTCACCACGTACATCGACGCACCAAAGGTGGAGCGACCAGGGTGTTCAAACACAATGTCGGGGTCTTCGCCAACAAGCGCTCGAATATCGCTACCCAAGCGGCGCCATTCTTTTTCGTTGTGCGAGCCATCTTCATTGAAGAACTTGTAGTTAGCTGCTTTGCGATCGATAACTGCTTCGCAACCCATTTCACGCAAGATGTCGGCCTTGTCGGGCGAACTCACTACACCAACAGGAATGCCTCCACCGTTCAACACATATTGAACGGCGTATGCACCAATGCCACCAGTAGCACCCCAAATGAGAACAACATCACCTTGTTTCATGCGTGCACCATTTTGCGACACCAACATGCGATAGCTCGTGCTGTTACACAACGCATTCACTGCTGCTTCTTCCCATGAGAGATGCGCAGGCTTTGGCATGAGCTGGTTTGCTTTCACCACTGCCATGTCGGCAAGGCCACCAAAGTTTGTTTCATAACCCCAAATACGTTGGTTGCTCGCCATCATCGAGTCGTTGTGTGCACTTTGATCTTGGTCGTCTACGTGGTTGCAATGCACCGTTACTTTGTCGCCAGGTTTCCAGGTGCGCACTGCTGCACCCACTTTGAGAACAACTCCCGACGCATCGCTACCGATGACTTGGTAGTCACGATCGTGACGCTTGGCCAATTCGCTTTCGCGACCCAAGCGCTGCATCGGGCCAAAAGTATGGATGGGTTCAAAAATACTGGTCCATACGGTATTGAAGTTAATGGAGGAAGCCATGACCGCGACATACACCTCATCGGGTGCAAGCTCTGGTGTGGGCACTTCACCTACATGAATGCTCTTGCGCGGGTCTTTTTCATGAGACTCAAGCCCAGCAAACATCTCGACATCGGTGAGACGCACATGAGCCCCCCGATACGTAGAGGGAATGGGCAGGGCGGCAATTGTTGCCGCATCGGCCCCCGACAAAATGGCGTTTCGAATATCTTCCACGATGCGAGGATACTGAGGAGTCACCACTTCGCCACGCCAACAACCAGCGAATTGAGTAGCCTGAACGACATGTCAGGTTCATACATTGTCGCCGGAGCACGCACACCTATCGGAAAGCTCAGCGGTGCACTCGCTGGCTTCTCTGCAGCCGAATTGGGGGGCATCGCCATTGCTGAAGCCCTTGCTCGTTCTGGTGTCAAACCAGAAGAAGTAGAACACGTTCTCATGGGCCAGGTTCTCATGGCTGGCCAAGGTCAAGTTCCTTCACGTCAAGCGGCAGTAAAAGCCGGAATTCCTATGAGTGTTCCTGCAGTCAACATCAACAAAGTGTGCTTGTCGGGTTTGAACACCATCTATCTTGCCGACCAAATGATTGCTGCAGGAGAAGCCGACATCGTTATTGCCGGTGGTATGGAAAGCATGACCAATGCTCCTTACATTGCATCCGGGGCACGCAGTGGTTTTCGCTATGGCAATACCGAACTCGCCGACGCCATTATTAAAGATGGTTTGTGGTGCGCATTCGATGCATGCCTCATGGGCTTAGGAACCGAGCGCTACACCGCAGGTGGCATTGGCCGTGAAGTGCAAGACCAGTTTGCAGTGCAAAGCAACACCCGTGCTGCAGCAGCAATTGCCGCTGGCAAATTTGCCGACGAAATTGTGCCCATCACCATTCCACAACGTAAAGGTGACCCTGTGGTCATTAGCACCGATGAAGGCGTGCGTGGCAACACCACTATGGATTCACTCGCAACATTGAAGCCAGCGTTTGAAAAAGATGGTGCCATTACTGCAGGTAACGCTTCACAACTCAGCGATGGCGCAAGTGCTGTTGTGGTGATGAGCAAAAAAGCTGCTGAAGCACGCGGCGTGAAACCACTCGGTGAAGTGGTGTCGTACGGAATGGTTGCCGGCCCCGACAATGCATCGCTTTTGCATCAGCCAAGCAACGCCATTTTGAAAGCACTGGGTCGCGCTGGTCTCAAAATATCCGACATCAACCTCTTTGAAATTAACGAAGCATTTGCCGCAGTAGGTATTGCTTCCATGAAAGAACTCGGCATCAGCGACAGCATCGTGAACGTCAACGGTGGCGCCATTGCATTGGGTCACCCCATTGGCATGAGCGGTAACCGCTTGGCTCTCACCGTGTTGCATGAGCTGCGCCGTCGTGGTGGTGGCCTTGGCGCCGTATCGCTCTGCGGCGGTGGCGGACAAGGCGATGCGCTCGTTGTTCGCTCGCTCTAAACATTTTCTTCTCTTTCTTTTTGCTGCTGTCGTTATTGGCGCAGTAGGTGGCCTGCTCTCTGCTGCGTTTCTTGGTTCCCTCAATTGGGCAACTACCACCCGCATCAATAACGAGTGGTTGATTTATCTCTTGCCCATCGGCGGCGGCTTCGTTGGTTTCGTCTACTACAAGTGGGGCAACCCCATTACCGGTGGCACCAGCTTGGTGCTCGATGCCATTCATGTTCCTGGCGCTGAAGTTCCGGCGCGCATGGCACCGATGATTTGGAGCGGCAGTGTTGCTTCGCATCTCGTTGGTGCCTCGGTGGGTCGTGAAGGTGCCATCGTGCAAATCATCGCAAGCGTGACCGATGCAATTGCGCGCAAAGTGTCGACGAGTTACAACGTGCGCCGCGTCTTTTTAGTCGTCGCCGTTGCTGCAGGTTTTGGTGGGCTCTTTGGTGTTCCCATTGCCGGCGCCTTTTTCGGTCTCGAAATTCAACGCAAAACGAGGCTGCATGTATCTGCAGTGATCCCTGCATTTGCAGCAAGTGCTGTTGCTTATTTCACCGTCGAAGCCTGCGGCGTGAAACACTTCGCTACGCCAAACATTGAAAGCCTCAGCATCGGTTGGTCAGTTCTATGGCGCTGCTTGGTTGCCTCAGGGGTGTTTGCACTCATCGCCATTGCTTTCATCCAACTTGAACATCGCATCAAAAAAGTGATGGCGCAGTTGATTGCATTTCCACCATTGCGTCCCGCCATTGGTGGCTTCATCATTTTGGGCTGTGTGGCAATATCTGGCACTCGTGCCTACCTCGGCATTTCAATACCTCTATTGGAAGGTGCACTCACTGGTGCTGTAGGCCTCGCCGCGCTTGCATGTTTGTGGAAACTTCTCTTCACCGCCGTTTCGCTAGGAACTGGCTTTGTTGGCGGAGAAGTGTTCCCACTTTTTATTATTGGCGCACTCGCTGGTGCTCAATTCGCGCGCGTTACTCACGCATCTATTCCACTCTTTGCGGCCCTCGGGCTCATCGCGGTTTTTGCAGCGGCATCGAACACGCCACTCACTTGCATTGTGATTGGTATTGAGCTCTTTGGGTGGAATGCACTTCCTGCATATTGCATTGTGTGCATCTTGTCTTATGTGCTGAGCGGCAAGCACACCATTTACCAGCCATCGCCCATTGCCAAAAATTTAGTCGTGTAAGAGTTGGCGGCCTTCAATGGCACGCCCCAATGTGAGTTCATCTGCGTATTCCAAATCGCCACCCACAGGAAGCCCGCTGGCGATACGCGTTACTTTCACCGCAAGAGTTTTCATGGTGCGCGCTAAATACATTGCCGTCACATCACCTTCAACAGTGGGGTTTGTGCACACAATAATTTCTTGCACATTTTCTGGCCCAAGCCGGCTGAGCAATTCACGAATTTTCAACTGCTCGGGGCCAATACCTTCCATGGGGTGAATGGCGCCTTGTAACACGTGATAGCGCCCACGAAAGGCACCAGTTTTTTCAATAGCCACCACATCACGCGAATCTTCCACCACACACAACACCGAAGAGTCGCGACGTTGGTCTTCACATATAGGGCACAAGTTGTTTTCTGCAATGTTGAAACAGATATCGCAGAAACGCGCTTTTTCTTTTGCATCAATAATGGAATGTGCGAGTCGACGCACATCGTCACTGGGTGTTTTCAACAAATGAAATGCAATACGTTGCGCAGACTTTGGCCCTACTCCTGGAAGCCGACCCAGTTCGTCGATGAGTGCCTGCACTGGAGGCGTATAAGCACTCACTTATTTTTACCTTCGTTCACCACACGCGTGCCAGGAAATGCTTTTGTAATTTGATCGAGTGGTGACACAACAGGAACAAGTGGCGCATCGACAAGCTCACCGGGGTCGATGTCGTCGTGGGGAACTTCATCGGTCGCAGGCTCTGGCTTACGTGCCTTTGCTACACGGTCGGTGGGGTCTTTTGCTGTTGTTTCACTCACGCCAAGTGTGACGTTGATAGCAACTCCCATTGTCGACTCATAAGCACTTGCCACAACTGCCAAGTGATCGGCGCAACGTTCTTTGTGCACAGCATTAGGCGCGTTCAAAGTAACTGCATCAACCGACGACACACCAACAACACATGGGCTATACAAAGCACGCACCAAAGGCTTGAGCGACGCTAAGACACTTGGCCACATTTCACCCACCGTGCCAACAGGCTTGGCCGGTGCAGGAGTATTTGTTACAACAGGTGCCGGCGGCGCACTCGGTGCTTGTGGACGAGCAATGGGCCCAGTGTTGCCCGTGCTTTGCCGCACTGCTCCGCCGAGTTTTGCGCGCCCCGTTGTGGGGTCTACCGGTGGTGGCGTGGCTGCTGCTTGTGCCGGGGCTACTCCACCACGTTCTACTAATTTTTCCAAGCGTTCAATACGAGCAACGAGCGCCGATGAATCGCCAGATTCTGCAACATGAGAAATGCGCACCATTGCCACTTCAAACAACAGACGCGCATCGGGCGCACGGCGCATTTCTACCAACATGTCTCCGAGTACTTCCATGGAACGCACAATGGTGCCATTGCCCATGCGTTGTGCCCATTGTGCGACATAGTCGATGCGCTCGGCAGGAAGTTGAACAAGCTCTGGAGCCATTTGCGATAAAAATCCGTCGCGCAAATAACGAATGAGTTCTTCAGATAGTGAACGTGGGTCGCGGCCTTGTTGCACTGCATATGCAACAGCGGCAAGTGCGCGCGCGGGGTCGTTTTCAATAATGGCTTCAATGAATTCATCGAGGTTGACCGAGTGGTCGGCTTCACCACCGCTGGCAGCAACAAGTTCAAGTGCCGACAACGTGTCGCGCGCGCTTCCTCCACCTTGCACAAGAACTTGTGCAATCGCTTCTGGCGTGACCGAGAGACCCGCATCGCTTATAACAAATTTGACGTGTTCTTCGAGGTCGTGCATGGGCAATAAATGAAACTGCAAGTGCTGTGTGCGACTGCGAATGGTTTCACTTACTTTTTGTGGGTCTGTTGTAGCTAAAACAAAAACAACATGGCTTGGTGGCTCTTCCAAAGTTTTCAACAATGCCGCTTCGGCACCTTTTGACAACATATGAACTTCGTCGAGAATGAACACACGATGCCGGCCTGGGTTACCTAGTGCTGCATGGTCGATGAGTTCGCGAATGTCGTCGACGCCGTTGTTGCTCGCTGCGTCTAATTCAATGACGTCGTAACTTGTACCCGCTTCAACGGCCACACATGAGGGGCACGTACAACAGGGTTCGCCTTCAATGGGAGTTTCGCAGTTGAGCACTTTTGCCAAGATGCGCGCAGTGGAGGTCTTACCCGTTCCACGCGGACCAGAAAAGAGGTAGGCCTGACCCTCGCGTTCGTTGATGACTGCATTACGCAAGGCGCGCACCACATGGTCTTGCCCGCGCAACTCGCTAAAGCGCCGCGGCCGGTAACGTCGATAGAGCGATTGAACGGCCATTTCACTGAGCCTACCGAGTAGGTGATATGGCCCTTGGCCTTCCATTGGCTACCGTCTAGAGGTCATGGGTCGTTTTTTGAGGAAGATCATCATTGCGGGGGGCCTCCTCGCCGCCGGTGCCAGCCTCTTTTTCCCGAGCATTTCCCATGCCGCTGGCGATAACACCTTGTCGTCATCGAACCCTGCCCCCAGCGAAGTGGTCTCGGTTGCCCCCACGCAGTTGCAGTTGGTTTTTGTCAACACATTCACCAACCCCAAAGACGTCGAGCAAATGGGTATCTCACTCGTCTGCAATGGAAACATCGTCAACCTTGGTGCGGTGCAACTTGGCGCCGACGTCAAAACAGTCAGCACACCACTCACCCAAGTTCCCTCGGCGGGCACCTGCACCGTGAGTTGGGCACTTCCCGATGGCAGCAGTGGCGCGTACAACTTCACCTCTGCCATTGCATTGCCCACTACGTCTACCTCCAGTATTCCTGGCACCGAAACTGCCATCACCGTTGTTCCTGGCACTCCCACAACTGTGGCCACGTCGTCATGGCCACGAGTGGGCGGGCCGCTTGGGCTCTTTCGCACTTTGTCGTACGTGCTCATCGGAACTTTGTTTGGTTCGTTCGCACTCATTCTATTTGCATGGCCAGAAGGCGTGGAATACCAAGTATGCAAACGTTTTTTGCGACTCACATGGATCTTTGCAGCACTCGCAACCTTCGCGGTTCTGGTGTTCACCACTGCTCAACTCACGGGCAAAGGCGTCACATCATCGCTGAGTCCGAATGCCTGGCGCGATCTCACCGATTCACTCCCCGGTTGGGGAATTCTGCTGCGTTGCCTATTTGTGGGATTTGCAGGATTAGTCGCTTGGAACCCTGAACGCATTCTTGACCCAGGCACACAAGGAATCAGCATTGCCCCACTTGTTGCCATGTGTCTTGTCTTTGGGCTCGATCGCACTGGTGGACGCATTGAAGTGCTCGGTTACATCAACGCCGGTTTTCACATGCTCGCTGTTTCTGTGTGGTTCGGTGGACTCGTACTTTTGGTACGCGTTGTTCTCATTGGTTCTGGTGACTCTGATCTTGTACAGGCGGTGCGTGGGTTCAGCCGACTCGCACCACGTGCCATTGCTGTTGTGGTGCTCACCGGCGTCATCAGCACCTATCGCTACGACGGCTTTGCCTTGTTGTCGAATGCCCATGGCCGCATCTTGCTCCTCAAAATTGCCGTCGTCGGTTTCATGACCTACGCCATGTTCACCACGCGGTTCTTCATCGGGGCACGCCTGGCTCGGGCCGGCACTCTCGACATCCGCCCCGCGGCACATCTGCGCCGTGCTGTTGGGTCACAAGCCACCGCAGGCGTTGTGGTGCTCGGCCTCACGGCATGGATGATGTCAACCACCCCCGTGTATTTCGACATCAAGCCCGCCAGTGGTGGGCCGGTCTATGCCTACGTGCAAGACCTCCGCAACGATCGATTCCACGTGCGATTCTCGGTCAGCCCCGCCACCGTGGGCCCCAATCAGGTGCTCATTGAGCTCTTTGAGCCCCAGCGCATTCAAGAGTTCACCGTCCGTATGACCCCGAAGGCCGATGGCTATGACGGCTATCTCATTCAGGTGCCCCTCACCCGTCGTGGGGCGGCTCTTTTAGGGGCAAACGGGGAATTCCCGCTCAAGGCCCCTGGTGACTGGACCATTGAAATCAACGGCACCAGCACCACCGGAGATCTCGCCCCCTTGGCAGCCACCCTCACCATTGGCGACCCCGCCACCACCACCACGGTGGCAACCGGTACCACCCTGCCCGGCGACACCACCACAAGTAGCGCCCCCGTTGCCCCTGTTGCTCCTGTGACAACGGTTACAACGACCACCACAACCCCCGCCCCTGCGCCAGCCGGTTAGACCAATCGGGTGGGAGAACCACCGTTACGCCAACTAGCGTCTGACGCGTGAGTGACAACCCGATGACCGCCAAAATTGAAGACCTCCGCGAGCGCAAAGAGGCCGCCTACAACGCCGGCTCGCCTCGCTCTGTTGAGCGCCAGCATGAAAAAGGAAAGATGCTTGCTCGTGAGCGCATCGACTACTTCCTCGATCCAGGCAGCTTCCAAGAACTCGACCTTCTTGCTCGCCACCGCGCACATGCTGCAGGTTTAGAAGAGCGCCCATATACCGATGGTGTTATTACCGGTTGGGGAACAGTAGAAGGTCGCAAAGTATTTGTGTTCTCACAAGACTTCACCGTTTTTGGTGGAGCACTCGGTGAAGTGTTCGCAGAAAAAATTCACAAGCTCATGGACCTCGCCTTGAAAGTTGGCGCTCCAGTTGTTGGTTTGAACGACGGTGCAGGCGCCCGAATTCAAGAAGGCGTTGTTTCACTGGCCAGCTACGGCGGCATTTTCTACCGCAACGTTTTGTCGTCAGGTGTTGTTCCACAAATCTCTGTCATCCTCGGCCCTTGCGCTGGCGGTGCGGTGTATTCACCAGCAATGACCGACTTCATCTTTATGGTGCGCGAAACAAGCCACATGTTCATTACTGGCCCAGACGTTGTAAAAACCGTCACCGGTGAAGATGTAACGCTCGAACAACTCGGTGGCGCAATGAGCCATGCATCAAAGAGCGGTGTTGCTACTTTCGTTTCCACCGATGAAAAAGCATGTCTCGACGATGTGCGCTACTTGTTGTCGTTCCTTCCACAAAACAACTTGGAAGATCCACCAGCAGTAGAGACCAGCGACGACCCCAATCGTTTGTG
>JBIKNT010000225.1:0-3242 GCA_044358465.1 Ilumatobacteraceae bacterium | reverse complement strand
GCTAAAGGTAACGCTCAGGGCGCCGATGGTCTGGCAAATTTCCCCGACAGCCAAATTGACGCTGTTGTGGAATCAGCCGAAGAATGCCCCGGAGAATGCATTTTCATTGAGCCGTAATTGGCCTACTGAACATCCCCAATAAATCTGGCAACCGTCAAGAATCCTGTGTGTGCGACCATTCGATGGTCGGGGCGCACTGCTTGACCTTCAATATGCCATGTGCGGTGAAGCACTTCTAATGTTCTTTCGCTGGTCCAGCGCTCATCAAAGGTCTCTCGCACCTGCACTGCCTGTGTGATGCTGGGTGTGTAAGCAACCAAAATGCCACCGCGTTTCATTTTTTGCGTTGCATGCGGAACCACCAGCCAGGGCTCTGGTAAGTCGAGAACAACGCGATCGAGTTCGGTTTCATCGATCCCGTCGTAGCAATTGCGCAATTCCACATGATAATTCTTGAGTGCTTGCTCCCCTAGGAATCCACGCACGTTCGCGATGGCTCGATTCGCAAAATCTTCTCGGAGTTCATACCCAGTAATGATGGCCCCAGCACGCAGCATTGCCATCGACAGAGCTCCGGAACCAACGCCAGACTCGAGCACTTTGACGCCTGGGCGGATATCGGCAATCATTAAAATTGTCGCAAGGTCTTTTGGATAAATGACTTGAGCGCCACGCGGCATCTCAACGACAAAGTCTTCAAGCGTTGGGCGCAAAACGAGATATCGCGCCCCTTTAGTCGACACCACTTCAGCGCCGTCTAAACATCCAACAATGTCGAGATGCGGCACAAACCCGGCGTGGCTATGGAATTCTCCGGTACTCACGAGGTCGATGAGGTAACGCCTTTTCTTGCGATCGACCAACATCACCTTGTCGCCTAGTGCGAAACCCTGAGAATCCATACCTCAGTATGACCGAATGGATTGACACTTCATCACAGTTGAGAAGTTTTAATGGGTCTCGACAACCGCTTCTTTCGCGAACACAGTGATTTCTTTTCGATCTTGAAAGCGCACCAAGCGTCGAACGATTCGATAGACCAAGAAAACGCCACTTGCCTTACTCGAACGCTTCACAGCAGACATCAACAGTCGCCTTTTGAGAGGTGCACGCGACACGAGTAGGTAGAGAGCCAGTGAGCTCAAAGTGGATTTTTTCATTTTTGGCGGAATTGAACCCGAGTCGACCTGCGTGATCCGCGACGACGCCCGAACAAGTAACTCAACAACATCAGCACCACACTTCCTGCAGCCGCCGCAGCAACAACAGTTTGCTTCTTGTTCTCTAGTTTGCCTTGGAAGTCTTCTTGCAAAGAAGCAAAGCGCTTTTCTAGATCTTCTCGCGAGATGCGTTGATTGTCTGTCATAAAGAGTCCTTTTTAATACTGCGCAGCGCAAGGGCAACCACAATTCCGCAGGCCAAGACTCCTACGAAGTAAGAAACAAAAGACCATGAATGTTGGAATGAATCTCCCAGCAGGTCTTGGGAAGCACGAACTACACCTAAGACGATGAAAACAAGACCGGTGCAGATGAAAGCCATCGACGCAAGGCCCCACAGAATCCAGCGCAACGCGCCGCGCAAAGGTTCAATGGTCTCTTGTTTGGCGTATGAGACGACAAGATCAAGAACATCGTCATGTGATGAGGCAGACAAACCCATGAATGTATTAGTAGCAGCGAACACAACGATTTGCTCCATAGGGCTATTTAAGCCCGATAAATAGCCAGTAGATGCTTGTGCCCCTTAGGGCAACACCCCGAAGGCCGCGGTCAAACTACGAGCTGGATACTGAGACAAACTGAGGCCTAATGCATCCCATAAAGGCCGATAATTACCTTGGTCGGCGATGGCTGGGCCATTCAGCATGAGGGCAAAATGTAGGGGGCTCCCCGTCTTTTGAGGCAAAAACCCACTCAGAGTTTTCACATTCAGCAAAGTGCCAGTTTTGGCTCGTAATAGCCCGACTACAGGAGACTTGATGAAGGTATCTGAGAGCGTTCCGGTGGTTCCGGCTGTGGCAAGACCGTGGCTAAACATAGAAGCCAACTCGGGTCGAGTGAGAAGTGAAACCAGTAGCGAGCACGTCAGACGATTATCTCTTGATAAACCTGACCCATCTTTCAGAGTGAAGTTTGTGAATCCCCAACTCTTTAAGAGAGCGCTAGTCGCTTCGAGACCCGACTCTGTTGTTCCGTTACCGTTGTGTGCAAAACCAATGTGACGTAGCAAAATCTCTGCGGTGTTGTTGTCGCTATTGGTGAGCATTTCGGCAATGACATCTATCAACGGAGCGGAATCGATCTTCGCAATTTCTGACGTGCCTTCAACAACTTTCCCATTACTTGCAGGTACACCAGTAACTACGATGCCAATGTTGCGTAGCACCCGGGTGAATTCTGTTGCTGCAGCAAGGCTCGGATCATCGGGTTTGATGGGGTTCGCCACCACCACACCGTCGTTCACCATCAAAGAGCCAAGCGGCCCACCTTCTACTCCCCTTACTCCACTGCCCCATGAATCGACATAGCGACTATCGGAGAGCAAATCATCGCTTCCAACGACCGAACCCTCTACTGTTCGCACACCTGCTTCAAATACACGTTGCGCGAGTGTTTCAAGTGACGTTGGTTTGAGCGTTGGAAACTTTTCCATTTTTGCGTAATCACTTGTGGTGAGTAACGGGTCACCTCCACCTACGAGCAAAAGGTTTCCAGAAATCTTGGACCCATCCATTTTTCCAAAGACACGCGTGGTGAAGACCGTGGATTCAGGAAGCAGAGTTGCTGCGGCAGCTGCAGTAACAATTTTCTGGTTACTTCCCGGAATCAGTAGTAAGTCAGATCGTTTATCGAAAATTGCGGTATTACCGCGAGAAACTTTCAGGCAGGCTTTGGCAGGTATTTTCGCTGCAACGCTCGAGAGATCATTGGCCAATGCATCGCGGGAAATTTCGTTGACAATATTTTGCGCTACTCGTCGTGATGAAAGAACCGGTGTGTTCACTTCTTGAATGGAAACAACATCATTGCCCGCAGTGCGCTGGGCAAGAGAATCGCCACCCAGCCATAGAGTGATGAGGGGCAACGCGCCAAGTACGCCTACCACTCCGAGAACAAGCCCAGGGCGACGAGAACGTCGTGATGAACTTGAACGTGGAGTTGTGTTCATTAGTGAACGGAAAGGTAATTCGAGTAACGAACCATGTGAGCTAACGCTGCAACTGCCCGATGGCCACTCGG
>JBIKNT010000224.1:0-3256 GCA_044358465.1 Ilumatobacteraceae bacterium | reverse complement strand
CGTCAACATCGTCATATATGCGCAAGCCAGAGTCACTTCGTGAAGTGTCTATAACAATGGCATCAAAATGATTTCCTGCTGCAATGACACCGGCATTGAGCCCCAACATATTTGCACCACCAGTTGTTGCCATATAAAAAGCCGCAACAATGTCGATGCGCGAGTTTTCCACTGCGCCATCAATACCATTCACGCCATCTTCCAGCATTCGTGAAGATGTCACCGCATGCACACACTGCTTCATGAGCCCCGCATCGGTTCCTGCTGAAATATCGGTGCCGAGCCCCACATGCACACCCATGCCAAGAACTCGCCGTGCAGGGAATACTCCATTTGCAAAATATGAATTCGACATCGGGCAGTGAGCCACACCAGCATCCGCTTCTTTAATGAGGCCATAATCGCTGTCGCCAATATGCACACCGTGAGCAAGAACTGTTCCTTGTTTTAACAATCCAAAGTGCTTCAGCATTTCCGTGTCGGAACGGCCATAGCGCTCGAGCACATACCCATGCTCCCAATGCGATTCAGAGCAATGTGTTTGCACCAATGTTTCTGTGCGAGTAGCAAGTTCACCAAGACCCCTGAGCAACTCATCGGAACATGCCGGAATAAACCGTGGCGTCACAATGGCCGAAACCAAACCGCCATTTCCAGCAAGTGCACCAATCTCTTCAATCGAACGTTGTGACGCTTCTATTCCTTGTTGAGCTGTTGCATCGCGATACCACTCGGGGGTTCCCTCTGGATGATCCATCGCAACTCGACCCACGTAGGCACGTTGGCCGTGCTCTAAACACGTTTGTGCAAGCAATGTTGTTGACTCTGTATGCACTGTTGCGTAATACACAGAAGTAGTGGTGCCATGACGCAAGAAGGTGGGCACCATATGGCTCCACACCGACTGCGCAAATGCGGCATCGGCATATTTGGCTTCGAGGGGAAAGGTGTAATCGAAAAGCCATTTCTCTAATGGCAAGTCGAGCCCAGTTCCCAGCTGTGGCCACTGCGGTGCATGAACATGAGTATCAATAAGCCCCGGCAATAAACGCTCGTGTTGGCCCAGTCTCACCACTGTGTTTGCTCTGCGCGCGGCTTCAGCGGCGTCAGGTGAATCGGCAGGCAGAACAGCAGTAATAAGGCCGTTGCCATTGACCACAACTGCAACATTGGCCAGCACTTCAAGTGCCGCTGGTGTTGGCACATGATGTACGGTGCCAATAACAACGAGTTCCGTGTTTTGTGCGCTCACCACTTCATCGTACAATTTGTTTCATTGCCTTTTCGTCTAAGAAAGTTCACATCATGGCCGCTACCCCACTCATTTCTGTTGCCAAGCGCTTACTTGCCAATGTCGATGCCGAGCGCGCCGACTATTCAGAAACCATTGTCAACGTTGCTGTGCGTAACTACCGCGACACCGACCGCTTTGAACGAGAAGTAGAAAACATCTTTCACCGCAGCCCCCTGCTCGTTGCGCTGTCATGTGACCTGCGCGAGCACGGCGACTTTGCCTCACTTGTTATTGCTGGTCGGCCCATTTTGGTCGTGCGCGGCAAAGACGGAATTGCTCGTGCCTTTCTCAACATCTGCCGCCACCGCGGGGCCCCGGTCACCGAAGAATGCTTTGGTCATTCGCGGCGCTTCACTTGCCCGTATCACTCATGGGTGTACGACACCGAAGGTGCACTGGTGGGCAACACCGACCGCTCCGCATTCGACGGCATCGATGTAGACGCACTCGTTGAACTTCCCACTGCTGAAAAATCGGGAGCCGTCTTCGCTATTCTCACACCGGGCCTTCCCATCGATATCGACACATGGCTTGGCGATATGGCATCGGCACTCGACATTTTGGATCTCAACAACCTCTATCGTCATCGCGATGGCTTGCCTGCTGAGAGCGGCAACTGGAAAGCAACCGCCGATGGATATGTGGATGGGTACCACCTCGGCTATTTGCACGGGAAGAGTATTGGTACGAAGTCCATCACTAACCGCAACACCTATGACCTCTATGGGCCTCATGTGCGTCTTGGCTTTGCCAACAAGCCACTGCCCGCAATGCGCGATCTTCCCGAGGATGAATGGCAACTACTCAATGCCATGAGCTTGGTGCATTACATTTTCCCGAATATTTCCATTTCAGGTCAGCCCAATGGTGGCCTCATGATGAGTCGTATTTTGCCAGGCTCTACTCCCGACCGCTGCCAAGTAGAGCAGTTCCAATATTTCCGCGAGCCCATGACTACACCCGAGCAAATTGCCGATGCCGACTACAAGCGCGAGCTGTATTTAGCGGTCACCCGCGATGAAGACTTTGCAACCGTCATCAAAATTACCGACGCCATGGCAGCGATTCCCGACGATGTGATGCGATATGGCCGCAACGAAAGCGGCAATCAAAACTTGCACCGCTGGGCCGAAGCGCTAGCCGACGGCATTGAGCTGTAGTACTCGCTTCTACAAGGTTTTAAGGAACGATGTAAATCACTGCACGACGGTTGAGGTTTTGTTCAGAAGCACTTTTCCCTTTGGAAACAGCGCCTGAACTACCAAAAGACAACACGGCGATAGTTGCAGTGACCCCAGCTTCCTGTAAAGCAGCACGAGTCTTTGCGGATCGTGCTTCGGCAAGAGTTTTGTTCACATCGTCAGTTGTGATGTTGCCGGTATAACCGCCCACAAATACAACACTGGCATTTTTTGCGTTACTTGCCGCAGTCTTAATGATCTTTGCAGAAGAGGTGCGGAAGTTTGATGTTCCACTTGAGAAGTAAACAGTGAGAGGGGCTGCAAGTGCAACTACGTCAGTTCCGACGGTGCCAGTTTTTACCACCTTTGTTGTAAAGGTGTCGAGAACAAAACCATTTGCTCGGCGAGCAACGTTGATACGACATACTCCACGCTTCGTAGCGATAACAAAGCGCAATGCGGCAACACACGTGAGAGGCGTCATTGATTTCAAGATGAATTTTTCTTCATCAACTTTCAACATTGCACGCAATGCAGTATTGACGCCAAGGGTTGCGGGAATTGTTGTTACTGTTGGCCGCAAAACGGCTGGAACGATTTTTTTAGTAGCGCCTTTGATTGTTGTAGAAGTTGTTGAGGTAGTGCCGCGAACAATAGTGGTTGCGGTCTTTGGAATGACATTCTTTTGATTTTTGAATGCGCTCCATGGCGTTGTGGTGGTCGTCGTTGTGGTGGTGGTTGTTGTTGCTTGCTTTGCTCTTTCCAGCGCAGGTGCTGCACC
>JBIKNT010000223.1:0-3269 GCA_044358465.1 Ilumatobacteraceae bacterium | reverse complement strand
TTCTTCAAGTGCGCGTACATTGCTCACTTGTATTTTGCCACGAGCGTTAAAGGCGCCCATTCCACGGCCAGCCCACCAACGAGAGTGAAGCGCAGGAGCACTGACAACAGCTACGAGGGGTTCGTCGTTTGCGTCGACAAGTGCAATGAGTGTTGCCCACACCGGAATGCCTCGCGTGTAGTTGCTGGTGCCGTCGATGGGGTCGATGATCCATGTGAGTGGAGCAGAAGATGCGCCCGCAGAACCAAACTCTTCGCCAAAGATGGCGTGCGGTTCACGGTGGCGCATAATTTCATCGGCTAAGAGACGTTCTGTGGCGCGGTCGAGTTCTGTTACCTCAGTTTTGTTTTCTTTCCAATCGACAGAAAAATCACGTCGGTAAAAAGGTGACAGCGTATGCGCATCGGCAAGGTCGGCAAGGTGCAGGGCGAAATCGAGCTCGGCAGCAATATCGACGTGTTTGCTCATGAAGGCAAACTATTACGAAAATCGGCGGGACGCTTCTCAATTAATGCCGAGAGCCCTTCTTGTGCGTCTGGGCCGAGGAAATTCAACATTTCATAAGCGAGGGAGGCCTCAAAATTGGGCAGCGCTTGGCGCAACCAGTGATTGAGGCTGCGCTTGGTGAAGCGCACTGCGTCGCGTGGGCCGGTGGCAACTTTTTGCGCAACGGCTAGCGCGGTGGAAAGAACTTCGTCGGCGGGCACTGCTTTGGTAACAAGCCCAATGCGTGCTGCTTCTTTACCGTCGATGAAATCGGCGGTGAGGAGGTAGTACTTTGCCTGAGCCATTCCACACAGCAGGGGCCAAATGGCTACCGCATGGTCGCCCGCAGCAACACCGAGACGAATATGGCCATCGGTAATGCGTGCATCTTCGTTCATGATGCTGATGTCGGCCATGAGCGCAACTGCAAGACCAGCGCCTACAGCAACTCCGTTGATTGCAGAGATGATGGGTGTGTCGCAGTCGATCATGGAGCGAACAATTTCGCCAGCTTCTCGCATGACCCGCATTGTTTGTGTGTAGTTGCCTACTTGTTCCTTGATCCACTCCAATTCACCACCAGCACTGAATGCCTTTCCGGCTCCTGTGACGACGACGGCATTGATATTTGGATCGGAATCGACATCGCGAAAGATAGTTGAAATCTCCAAATGCATTTGTGCATCGGTGGCGTTCATTTTGCCGGGGTTATCGAGCGTGATGAGAAGTACGCCGTTGCCTTGCATCTCGCATTGGAGCCGCTGATATTTTTCTGCGTAGTTCATTGAGCTGCGCAATTCGTCACAATGCTCTTCACTGAGTTGGCCATGCCTTGCGCATCGAGTTGTAGTTGCTTCAGAATCGCATCGGGTTTTGCTTGTGCAATGAATTCAGTAGGAATTCCAAAGGTGTACACGCGTGGAGATTGCTTTTGTTTTGAGCTTTCTAGACCCACTTCATCGGCAATAGATGACCCAATTCCACCATCTCGAATACCGTCTTCAAAAGTGAGGACAAATTCATACTGAGCAGCTTCGTGAATCATTTTGGGGTCGAGTGGCTTACAGCTACGTACGTCCCACACCGATGTTTCAATTCCGTCTTGATGGAGCAGTTCTGCAGCCTGCAATGCATTGCCCACCATTTTGCCAATTGCCAAAATGCACACCTTTTTATTGGCAGACGCGCGTATCTCTCGAGCTAAAAGACCACTTCCAATATCGGTCGGTTCAACATTGCGCACAACGCCTTTGGGGTAGCGAATAACAACGGGTCCGTCATTCACCAACGTGAAGGCATCGTGCAGCATTTGTTGCAGATCTTGTGCACTTGATGGTGCAAGAACTCGCATGCCCGGAACCTTGGCAAGAAGGGCCATGTCGTACACGCCGTGATGGCTCGGGCCGTCGTCGCCAGTAATACCAGCGCGGTCGAGACAAAAAATGACAGGTGCTTTGTGTAGTGCAACGTCGTACACCACTTGGTCCCAAGCGCGCGACAAAAAGGTGCTGTACAGAGCAACAACAGGGCGTAAGCCAGACAATGCCATTCCCGTTGCGGCGGTGACGGCGTGTTGCTCTGCAATACCTACGTCAAAGAATCGATCGGGGAACTCTTGTTGAAAGGCAATGAGTCCGGTGGGCCCAGGCATGGCTGCAGTAATAGCCACAATGCGACTATCGGCTGATGCTTCTTTCACCAAGGTTTCTGCAAATGCTTGGGTGTAGCCAGTTGGTACCGATTTTGGGGGGCCATTTTGTGGGTCGAACACAGGCGCATCGTGAAGATGCTTTTCATCGTCGTCTTCGGCCGGAGAATAGCCACGGCCTTTTTGTGTGATGACATGTAAAAGAATGGGACCTTCAGCTACGCGCAGTTCTGCAGAACGTAGTGCTTTTTCAAGAGCTTCAATGTTGTGGCCGTCGATGGGTCCGATGTAGCGAATTCCTAATGCCTCAAAGAAACCTGGAGGCTGCAGAAATTCACGCACAGCGGCTTTGACTGCTTCAACGCTGCGCTCGGCTTGTTTGCCTACTGCTGGTAGTCGACGCATGAATCGTTCAAAGCGGCGCTGCCGACGAACATACGTGGGATTGAGTCGAATTTTGGTGAGGGTGTTCGACATGAGACCAGACACTTTGTCTGCAGCAGTGATGCTTTCTTCACCAATACTGAGAGTGGAAATGGTGGGTGCGTAGCTTCTGCCGTTGTCATTTAAAACAATGATGACTTTGCGACCAGAGTGCCCGAGGTTGTTGAGCGCTTCGTACGCCATTCCACCAGTCATGGAACCATCGCCAATCACCGACACAATGTGTCGATGCTCAGGAGTTTTTCCAGCTAACTCTGCAAGATCTCGTGAAGCAGCCATGCCATATGCATAAGAAAGCACAGTTGATGCATGACTGTTCTCAATGAAGTCGTGTTCGCTCTCTTCGCGATTCGGATAACCCGAGAGCCCACCCTCTTGTCGTAAACGTGCAAAGTCGGGAGCGCGACCAGTAACAAGCTTGTGCACGTATGCCTGGTGACCGGTATCCCACAGCACTGCGTCGCGCGGACTTTCAAAAACTCTGTGTAGTGCCAGCGTGAGTTCCACTGCCCCCAAGTTGGAGCCTAAGTGCCCACCTGTTTCTGAAACAGACTGAACAATGAACTCGCGAATTTCCGAAGCCAAAGAAATGACCTCATCTGTTGAGAGGTCGCGAAGATCGGAGGGGTGGTGGATATCGGCGAGCGCCATAGCAACACGACGCTACCGCCCAGTTTTGGGTGGGGCATAT
>JBIKNT010000222.1:0-3277 GCA_044358465.1 Ilumatobacteraceae bacterium | reverse complement strand
CGAATCACCAAAATTGCTAAGGCTGTGCGCCGGCGCTGACCTGCAGACATTTTGGCAACGGGGGTATTCAAGAGTCGCTCGTGAAGACCCATCCGTTGCGCCGACAACGCAATTTCTCGCGATGAGGCGCCCACTACTGCACTCCAGAATTGCAAGTTTTCCTGCGCGGTGAGATCGAGATATAAACCGTTTGCATGGCCCAGCATCCCTACGTGTGCTTGTGCCTCCTTGCGCTGCGTTGCAAGGTTGAAACCCAGCACCGATGCCTCACCTCGTGCCAACGGCACAAGCCCCGCGCATAACCGCAACAAAGTTGTTTTACCTGCGCCATTTGCGCCACTAATGAGGACAATTTCACCTTTTTTCACCACAAGCGAAGCTTCAGCAAGAGCGGGGAATGAGCCAAGAAGCACTACTGCATTGTGCAGTCGTACTGCTTCATCAGTGCTGCTCATACTGAGACGCTACCCATCACCATGGCGCAGGGCAAACGTGCCACTATCGTGATGAACGATGAAACTTAAAACTTCTCGTGTGGTTGGCTTCATCGGCAAGGCCTTCATCACCACCGGGCTCTTGCTTCTCGGACTCGTTGTGTACCAGTTGTGGGGCACTGGTATTGAAACGCGTCGTACACAAAGTGCGCTGCGCCAAGAATTCAATCGCATCATTGCTACAACACAACCAGCAACAGCAACGACCGCATCAGCCGGCACCTCAGCATTCCTTCCTGTCACTGATGCGCTGGCACTCATTGAGATTCCCAGCATCAATATTTCCAAGATCATTGTTGAAGGCATCACAACAAAAGATCTGCGGCGTGGGCCTGGCCACTTCCCCAAAACTCCCCTGCCAGGGGAACTAGGTAATAGCGCAATTGCCGGGCATCGCACTTCTTACGACGCCCCGTTTGGCAACCTCAATACCATCGCCCTCGACGACCCCATCATCATCACTACCCCAAAAGGAAAATTTGAATACATCGTGAAGGAGGTGTCGATTGTTGCGCCCGACGAGACCTCAGTTCTCAAAAATACTCCGCGTGTGGCAACCCTCACGCTTGTCACTTGTCATCCACGCTTTAGTACCAGCCAACGCCTAATTGTTCGCGCAGAACTTTCTGCTACATCTCTTCCTGCCGCCCCAACAAGCACCACAACGCCCCCAGCGGTCACAACGCCCACAACTACTCCTCAAGTAGCACAAGCCGTCACTCCCGAAGTGCTTCCTGAAGCCGACATCGATGATCTCGGCGGATGGTTTTCCGACTCGGGTGCAATATTTCCCGCACTGATGTTTGGGGCAATTCTGATTGCGCTAGCAAGGTCTCGAAAATTGCTACACAGCGGTATTTCACGACGCATCACTTCACGCATCACAGCAAGCATCACAACGTACGCGCTGCTCAGTATTCCATTTCTTGTGACGCTCTACTATTTCTATCGTCACATCAATTTGCTTTTGCCTGCTGGGGCATAAAGCACTTCTAGTTGCCAGTAAATCGAGCTTTACGTTTTTCAAGAAATGCAGTGCGCCCCTCGTGCGCATCGGCACTTGCCCATGCTTTTGTGCGTAGCGCCTCAAATGCTGCATCGTCTACTAATTTTTCTGCGACGGCTTCCAACCCGCGCTTGTGTGCTGCAATGGTGATGGGCGCCAAGGTGGCAAGATGGCGAGCCCATTCCATTGCATCGGCAAGTGTTCCTAGTTTGTGTACTGCCCCTTGCACATGAAGTTGTTCTCCGCTGTACGTGCTTGTACCCAACAGCATGTTGCGCGCAATGGCTCCGCCGCATTCTCGTGCCACACGCTCAATGGTCCACTGGTCGACAGCAAGTCCTAGTTTTGCCGCAGGAATACCAAAGACACTTGTTGGCGCAGCAACACGCAGGTCGCAAGCAACTGCTAGTTGTGTTCCTGCCCCTAACGCGTGCCCGTGCACTGCAGCCAAAGTGATACACGGCAGCGAAGTGAACCCGCGCAAGGTTGCAGAAAGTGCGCTACCAAACTCTTCGTCTTCCACGCCAGTTAGGTCGGCGCCGGCACAGAATCCTTCGCCCTCACCTGTGAGTACCAGTACTCGAGCTCTTTCTCGTGCCTCGTCTTGAAATTGCTGCAAGAGCAGCAACGTGGCGTGATTCACCGCATTACGCCGCTGTGGACGGCAAATAGTGACTAATGCGACGTCTTCTTGCCACTCCAGAGTGGCAGGAATGCTGTCTTTCTGAGTACCTTTTGTATTGCTCGCCTCTACCATCTGTGAAACCTTATGGCTTTTCCTCCACCAACATCTGCATCGCACGACCCCGTCCGTGTTCGTCGTCGCCAATTTGCCAAGTACACACTGCTTGCTAACCGCATTGGCTACTTGTTGTACGCGGTGTCGATGACAGTTTTCATATTGGCTTTTGCCCTCAAATTCACACCAACAATGGTCACCATCATTACGGTATGTCTCGTGATTGGATCCATTTTGTTGGCACCCTCCATTGTTCTTGGGCATGCCATTAAGGCAGCCGAACGAGAAGATCGGGAGAATGGCATATGAGCATGACCACCCCAGCACGTTTAACTGCCGCAGAACGACGTGAGCAACTTCTCCAAGTAGCCCTCACCGTTTTTGCACAGCGTGGTTATCACACAACTTCAATGAACGACATTGCCGATGCCGCAGGTGTCACCAAGCCTGTTTTGTATCAGCACTTCGACTCCAAGCGTGCGCTCTACATCGCCGTGCTCGATGCGGTGGGTAACAACATGATCCACGCCATCACCTCTGCAACAAAAAGCGTTCCTACTGGTAAAGCTCAAACCGCTGCCGGAATGGTCGCCTATTTTGAATGGCTGTCGAGTGATCCCAATGCATTCACATTGCTATTCGGTGGTGGTACACGCCGCGACGAAGAGTTCGCAATCGTGGCCCGCAACGTCGAAAAGGCAGTTGCCGAACTCATCGCACCTCTTATTGAAGCTGGCGTCGACGCCGACTACCAGCGCATGGTTGCACATGCACTCATCGGTATGAGCGAAGGTGTTGCACGTCACCTTATTCAACTCCACGAGCCCTTCGATGCCCACATCGTTGGCGAACAACTTGCCTCACTGGCATGGGCCGGGCTGAGGGCAGTTGGGCGCAAGCCCGAGTAGGCTCGTCTTATGGCCTTACCAGGCGAACACCACCCAGCATTTGAAGAATACTGCGAGTGCATCTACGAACTTCTTGAAGAGAACGTAGAAGTCATTCAAGCGCGCATTGTTGAGCGCCTCCAAGTTTCAC
>JBIKNT010000221.1:0-3285 GCA_044358465.1 Ilumatobacteraceae bacterium | reverse complement strand
TTCGCTCGCTGTGATGGGCCTAGGCATCTCGCTGATGTTTCGCAAGCGCATTCGCTTTGGTGCCATGCTCTTTGCAGGAGCCACTCTCTACTTCCTCATTTTTGCAGTGTGGTTTGTTCCCCACCTTGCTGGTGAACTCAGCGCATATGGCGCCTTGTATGGCAACTTAGGAACCACTCCATCTGAAGTGGTGAAAACATCACTGCGACACCCAACGCTCTTCATCGACCGACTTTCCGACAATAACGCCATTGGCTATGCCGGGCGCATTACGTCGCCACTTGGATTTCTCCCGTTTCTTGCACCACTGACCTTGCTCATGGGGATACCGCAGTTCTTCATCAACATTCTCACCACTGCCGACTTCACCTGGGCGATGATGTACCACTATCAAGCCGTTCCCAATGTGGCCGCCATTGCTGCAGCCATTGAAGGTGCGGCATTTTTGCAGAGGCGTTCACGGTCATTAGGTCGCTTGGGCGTCGCTGGAGTTGTGGTGTGCGCCTACATTGCTGCGAACTCTTGGGGTCTTCTCCCATTTGGCGCAAAGTACAACATTGGGTATTGGCCACATGGAACTCGCGACAACAGTGGCTGGGTCGCAGCCCTCGACAGAGTAGGCCCCACCGACGTGGTGTCGGCGCACTACGCCTTTGTTCCGCACGCAGCGCAGCGTGAAATCATTTACACATTCCCCAACCCGTGGATCAAAACAAACTTTCTCAACGACGACTCAAAGTTTGTGAGCCCCAGCAAGGTGAAATGGATCGTTGTCAAAGACGGAACACTCGGGCAAGCACCTCAAGATTTACTCAATCAGTTACTTGCCCGTGGGGAATATGGCGATGCACAAACCGTTGCAGGCATTACTTCTTACAAGCGGCTCATTCCTTAAGTTTGGCCTTAAAAGCCCGACAGAGAACCTTCACTGTCTTCAACCGAATTCATCAAAATAGCAAGTTGCGTACGGTTTGTTTTGCCCAACTTCGACATGATTTTCGAAACGTGGTTACGCACAGTTTGAATATTCAAAAACAGAGTTTCTGAAATTTCTTTGTCGGTAAAGCCTCGAGCGATACAACGCATAATGTCTTTGTCGTTCTGAGACAAGTGAGCAAGAGCATTAACGCCACTTTGCTCCAGTACTTGTTCCGATGCTTGCACCTGCGATGTATCGATACAAGAGACTCCCGATGTAACCTCGCGCAACGTGCTCAACAAAAGCAGAGATGACCCCGACTTCGGAATGAACGCCTTTGCCCCCACACGGTGCGCCTCTAGGAATGCAATGTGAGAAACATAAGAGCCCAGCATGACCACTTTGCAGTTTGGCTGGTGTTCCTGGAACCAGCGAGCGACATCGAGGCCGCTCTCTGTTTCCAACTGAACGTCAATGAGAGCAACATCAGGTTCAGTAATCAAGGCTTTTGCTATTGCTCCTCGCGTATCGCTCGCCGTGGCAACAACCGAAAATTCACCAGTGCGCTCCACCAGTACCACTAAACCTTCGCGAACCATTTCATGATCATCACATATCAGTACTCGTACCACAATGCTCTCCATTCTTGGGTCGAAAGGAGCAGATTGACCGTTTTTCAATGACCGGAACTTCACTTGCCCCCACAATGAACATACTCTTACCTTGTTGATGAAAGGCACGATAATTCATACTGCAATTGAATTTTGTGTTACGGTATTTTGACTATAAACACCATCTCTATGTAACTAATGAGGCGTGACTAACACCTTTATATTTTGCGCGAGTGACCTTCCCAGTACGGAGCACGCAATGGTTTCTTTTGTATTTTTCCCGTTCCCGTTCGCGGAATTGATGCAACGAAATCAACGGAGCGCGGAGCCTTATAACCAGCAAGCATTTCACGACAACGTGCAATAATTGCTGCAGCGAGTTCTGCTGACTCTGCAACGCCTTCTTGCACTTGTACGAGTGCTTTCACACTTTCACCAAACTCCTCGTCGGGCACGCCGATGACCGCAACATCTTCAACACCTGGGTGCACTGCAATGACGCCTTCAATTTCGGCAGGGTAAATGTTGACTCCGCCACTAATAATCATGTCGATCTTGCGATCAGAAAGCCACAAGTACCCATCGGCGTCGATGTAACCCACGTCGCCAGTGGTGAAAACACCTGGCTCCAAATGTGCATCTTTCGTTTTACCTTCATCGTTGTGATAAGAGAAGTCGGTACCCATCTTGTTGCGGAAGTACAACGTTCCTTCACTGCCTTGCTCAACGCGCTCATTCGCATCGTTCAATACAAGTACTTCGACACTGTCGAGCGGCTTGCCAACACTTCCACCCTTATCGAGCCACTCTTGCGAACTCACTGTTGAAATGATGGAACCTTCTGTGCTGCCGTAGTACTCGGTAATTTTCGGACCCCACCATTCAATGAGACCACGCTTTACTGCTGGCGGGCAAGGCGCTGCACCATGCCACACAGTGCTCATTGCAGCTCCTTCAAAAGTATCTTTCACCGATTGCGGCAAGTCGAGCAGGCGTTTCATTTGCGTTGGCACTAAGTGCACGTTGGTGCAGGCATGCTCATCGATGAGGCGCAACATTTCAGCCGAGTCGTATTTGTGTTGCATCACTACTGACGAACCACCCACCATGGGGAAAAAGGAAAATGCCCATTGTGCTGAATGGTAAAACGGCCCACACAACATGGTGCGTCCAGGAATGGGTAAGAAGCTAGAAAACCCTGCAGCAATGAGTTTCATAATGTCGGGCGTGAGTGCCATGCCACCCGACAATGCACCACGCACACCTTTGGGTCGCCCCGTGGTGCCAGAGGTGTAGAACATCGGGCCACCGAGCATTTGGTCGGTAGGTTCTGCGTTGCTCGCACCTGCAAGAAGTGCTTCGAACTCAATAAAGTTCGCACCCTTTCGTACAGCGGCACTAGCACCACATTGAATACCCACAATGTGCTGCACACTTTGCGAACGTTCATCTTTCATTGCTTCCGCAACAGGGCCTTCATAACGTGCATCAACCAGAACAACTTTTGCTTGTGCATCGTTAAACACGTAGGCAAGCTCGTCGGCTACCCAGTGCCAATTGACGGGAACATAGGTCCATCCACCATGAGCACAAGCTTGAGCAATTTCAAACCACTCACACTGGTTGCCTGCCACCACTGCAACGGTGTCGCCGGTCGTGAGTCCAAGATCACGCAAGCCGTTCACTAGTCGGTTCACACGGTCGTTGAGATCTGTCCATGTAACAGAACGAGATTCATCAATGAGCGCCACATCG
>JBIKNT010000047.1:0-8983 GCA_044358465.1 Ilumatobacteraceae bacterium | reverse complement strand
GCATCCAAGACATTTTCATTTGCGACGGAATTCCCTTTGCTGTTTCCATTTGCGAAGACCTCTGGGTAGGCGACCCCACCGAACAGCAAGCACAACAAGGTGCAAAATTATGCATCAGCATTAACGGCTCTCCGTTTCATCGCAACAAACCCACTCAACGAGATGATTTAGTTTCGAGTCGTGCACAAAGCAATGGTGTTGTTGTTGCATACGTCAATCAAATTGGCGGACAAGACGAGTTGGTTTTTGATGGCGGTTCTTTAGTAGCCGATGCACGCGGGGTCATTCAAGCTCGCGCCGCCACTTTTGCGGAAGATCTTTTAGTGTGTGACGTCACTGCACTTGGTGATGTTGTATGTATTTCTCCGCAGCACGAAGTAGAGCGAGCAAGTTCTGAACTCGAGCGTGTGCACGCAGCATTGGTGCTCGGCACGCGTGACTATGTCAAAAAGAATGGCTTCACCGATGTCGTCATTGGACTCTCAGGTGGAATCGACTCAGCACTTGTAGCCGCAATTGCTGTTGAGGCATTAGGTGCTGAACACGTACATGGCGTTTCAATGCCGTCGCGATATTCAAGTGATGGTTCAAAAGATGATGCCTTAGCACTTGCCCAGAACTTGAATATTCCTTATCAATCAGTTCCTATAGAGCCAGCGTTTGCTGCGTACTTATCGATGTTAGAAGAAGGCTTTGCTGGCAAAGCGGAAGATCTGACGGAAGAAAACCTGCAAAGTCGCGTGCGCGGAATGGTTCTTATGGCGTTGTCCAACAAGCATGGATGGATGGTGCTCACCACTGGCAATAAGAGCGAACTGGCCGTGGGTTATTTCACTTTGTATGGCGACTCGGTGGGTGGATTCGGCATCATTAAAGACGTACTCAAAACCACGGTGTATGAACTGTGTGAATGGGTGAATGAACGTGCTGGTACGCCACTCATTCCTCGTGCCATTATCGACAAAGCACCATCGGCAGAGTTGCGACCAGATCAACGAGACGATCAGTCGTTGCCGCCATACGAAGTGCTTGATGCGATTTTAGAAATGTATGTTGAGTTCGATCTCACGGCAAGTGACATCATTGCGCGTGGTTACGATGAAGTGCTTGTGCGCCGCATTGCTCGACTCGTCGACATGAATGAATATAAGAGGCGGCAGTGCCCACCAGGAGTGCGTGTGAGTACTAAGGCTTTTGGCAAAGATCGTCGATTGCCCATTACCAACCGTTATGCCGGCTAGCAGTTGTCGCTAAATCTTCTCTGCAACTTTTGCATGCAGAGAAATGAGAAGAACTGTTCCTAAGGCAAGGAGCCCAGCGCCAATAGCAGCAGGTGGTATGCCGTGTTGGTCGTATAAACGTGTTGCAGCAATCGACACGGCGGCGCGGCCCAATGTTCCGGAACCGATGAGTAACCCCATGCCGCGACCGCGTTTGCCAGGTACAAGTTGAGCGCCTAAGGGGAGCAAGCTGACAACTGCAAATTCAAAACCCATGAGCACTACTAATAGGCCGATGAGACCAGAGACAATGTTCTGACTCGCAAGTGCAATGAGAAGTGCTGCTGGCACCATGAGTAAAGCACCGATGGCAACGCTTTTTTCCTTGCCGAATGCATCGGTGTATTTCGCACTCGACGTTGATGCTAAAAATTCAACGACACCGAGAGAAAAACCAACGATTGCAATATTTGCTGCAGAGTATCCAAAGGTGTCTTCGAGCCACGGACCAAAAGTGACGAATATGCATTGGCTTGCACCCATGAGGGTGAAGCAGGAAGCAATGGCATACCAACTTCCACGACGCATGACGCCATGTTCGAGGTGCATCTCGAGATCATCATTGTGTTCGTGAATGACATCGTCGGCAACGGGGAGTCGATTGCTGACGATGAGACCCAAAATCAGTACAGCAATGGCGGCTGTTGCATAAGCAACGCGCCAGTTCGTAACAGCGGTAATAAGACCCATTGTGGTGACGCCCAACAACAGACCAAGGGCCCACGATGTTTCGGTGTACCCAACAACCTTGCTGCGCCGATTCCATGGAACGTGGTCGGCAACCCATGCACCGAGGGCAACATCGAAGGCCACCTTGGAAGCGGCAAGGACAATTATTCCTAGAGTGAATATGGCAAGGTGTGGTGCACTTGCAGTGATGAGTGTTCCCAAAGCAACACCAAAGAGACCGAGGCGCAATGCGCGACGACGGGTCATTGCATCTACGCGATGACCAATGAGTGGTGATGCCAAACCGGTGAGTTCGGCAACCGTTAATGCAATACCCATTTGTGCAATGGAAACATCGAAACCGCGAGCAATGATTGCTAAAAATGGTGGAGCAAAGCGGTAACAGGCATTAGTGCTGGTTCGTGCAATGGTGAGCAGGGTGACGTGTTGACGCACTGATGGCGAATACGAATCATCGAAACGCATGCGATTTACAGCGTGTCGCTTGTAGTGGTGTTGCGCAAAATATTGACTGAGTCGGAAACTTCAAGGCCCCCATCGGGATGTAATGTGAACCAACAACCCTCAAGGTTGCGGTGATTGCGTTGGTCGGGGTAGCCAAGTGTGCGGCGCATGACACGAATGATGCCACTATGTGTGACCACGAGGCCCATCGCCCCGGGGTGGTCGCGAGCAATGTCGTTGAGTGCGCCACTGACACGAGCAAAAACTTCGTGGTCTGGTTCATAACCAGGGGGGCGCATGTCGTGTTCTACATAGCCAGGAAACTTCTTGTCGATTTCTCGCCGGGTGAGACCCTGCCACGGACCAACATTGATTTCGCGTAAACCGGGGTGAGGGGGCAAAACGCTGAGCCCCATTTCTTCGGCAATGAGGTTGGCGGTTTCACTTGCACGTTGGAGATCGCTCGAAATAATGAGGTCAAATACCCCGAGTCGACGAGCGGCGTTGCGTGCTTGTTTGCGTCCTTCTGCAGACAGCGGCGAATCGGCATGGCCTTGCATTTTCCCGAGCGCATTCCACTCAGATTGCCCGTGGCGAACGAGCAATAGGCGAGTGGGGGCAATTTCGGGCACGTCTTGCAGGTTATTGGCTAGAAGGGCAACAGATTTCATTCTGTACGCTCTCATTAATGGCAACTTTGCGACTTTTTGCATCGGCTCGAGAGGCTGCGGGGTGCGGGAGCGATACTTTCGCCGAAAAATCTCTGGGCGGTCTCCTCGATGCGGCCGTTGAGCGCTACGGAACTCCCTTTGCTGAGGTGCTTGCCACGTGTCGGGTGTGGCTGAACGGGGAAGAAGTGGGTCGAGACGCGGCATTGAGCGACAGCGATGAAGTGGCTGTCCTTCCTCCGGTTTCTGGTGGGATCTAGAGTACGCATATCGCAACTTTTTCGAGATCACGGTTTTTGGCGCTATGAATCCTGCATCGCTCACACTTCCCGAACTGCGCTCGTTGCGTACTGAGCTTCAAAATGAAGAAGATGCAGTGTCATTTGTACGACGCCTTGCGCAAGGTCGACTCGATGTTGTGCGTGAAGAGAAACAAAAACGTGGAACAGGAAAATCTCTTGACGCACAACCAGAACAGCTTGCAGCAGTGTTTGGCCAGCAACAAGGTGGAGGCTCTGCCCGTCCGCCGCGCGATACCGAAGTTCCTGCACATCACCCGCGTCTTGCGGAACTCACCACGCTGTGTGACACCTTCCATTTTGCCGACTTTGCAGAACTCTCATTAGGAGAACTCGATGCGCTGATTGCCGCCCTAGAAGCTTTCGAGATGGTGCAGTCGACAGATCGCAAAGCACTCTTTGGGCAAATTGATGCTTTGAGCGCAGAACTTGTTGCTCGCTATAAAAGTGGTGGAGCCAACATCAATTCTTTGTTGGAATAATGGACCAACGTCTCTTTGAACTTGGCGAATTCATTCGGGTTCGTCGCGAAGCTGCTCAGCAGTCAATCCGAGACCTCTCGCGCATCGCAGGTATCTCTAACCCATATCTGTCGCAAATTGAACGAGGCTTGCGCAAGCCGTCCGCCGACATATTGCAGCAAATTGCCAAGGCACTGCAGATTTCCGCAGAAACGTTGTATGTCCAGGCCGGAATATTGGACGGCGATGTAGAGCGTTTTTCTGAGCACAACCCGGTGTTCACGGCTGGCTCGGTCGAGGCAGCAATACAAGGCGATGCTCAACTCTCAGCGGTGCAGAAAGAAAGCCTTTTAAGCGTCTATCGGTCATACGTGAATCCGACGATAGGTTGACCATTCCATGAAGCGCGTTGCAGTGATCTCGATGCACACCTCACCCCTGGCCCAGCCCGGGGTTGGCGATGGTGGCGGCATGAATGTTTACGTGCGCGAGCTTGTGTCGGCGCTTGCCCACGCTGGTTTAGATTGCACCACCTATACGCGTGCTTGGCAAGCAGGTCTACCTGAAGTGGTCAATGTAGAACCCAATCATCGGGTGGTTCACATTCCTGCAGGAAGTTTTGATTTGCCGAAGAACGAATTGCTCTCGGTTGTTGATGAGTTCTCTGAAAATGTGCGCGCGCACATTGTGGGTTCTGGTGGAGTCGACGTACTCCATGCCAATTACTGGTTGTCGGGTTTGTCAGCACACAAACTCAAACATGAATTAGATCTTCCCTTAGTAACCACCTTCCACACACTCGCGCGCGTGAAGGCGCAGGGTGGAGATTTTGAATCTGATATTCGCGAACAAAGTGAATCAGACATCATTGGTTGTGCAGATGCAATTTGCGTTTCTTGCACAGAAGAAGAACGTCAGTTCATCGATTTATATGGCAACCCACCGGGAACCCTTGAAATTGTTGCACCAGGCGTAGAGCATGCGTTTTTTGCACCTGGTGAAAAACGTGGCGCACGACATGCTTTGGGGATTGCCTTCGACGTTCCAGTTCTCCTCTTCGTTGGCCGCATTCAACCGCTCAAAGGTCTGGATGTTGCAATTCAGGCACTCGCACAACTGCAAGCAAAAAATGCACAACTCATTGTTGTGGGTGGCGCGAGCGGCAGTGAAGGAAATGAAGAAATCGAAAAGATCGTGCAACTAGCCCGCAACCTTGGCGTACACAACAACATTCGCTTTGTTGAACCACAAGCTCACCACATGTTGTCGACGTATTATCGAGCAGCCGACGTAGTGGTGGTACCGAGTCGCAGTGAAAGTTTTGGTCTCGTTGCCCTTGAAGCTGCTGCATGTGGCGTTCCCGTTGTGGCAAGTGCGGTGGGCGGGCTACTCACCATCATCGATGATGGGGAAACTGGTTATCTTGTTCCTGGTCGTGACCCCGCACTGTTCGCAGGGCACATTGACGAGTTGTTGGCGCATCCCACCAAGGCACTAGCAATGGGAACAAAAGCAGCAGAAAAGGCGCGCGATTACACCTGGAGTTTCGCTGCTGCACGCCTGCGTCGTGTGTATGCAGACGTTTCCACACGCGATCGCGTGGAGTGTCGGTAACACCCTATGAGTGAGCTCTTTTCGGAGCCCGATATTGAAGTCATCGCTCGCCACATCGATGAGTGGCTCGCCGCATATCGGCAAAGTCACGAAGTTGTTGTCGATGCGGGGCGTGACCCCGAAGCCCCTCGACGGTGGTTCATGAGAATGCATGGTGAAGAAAAAGAATTCACCACCATTTGGCTCACGCTGGGGCAGCGCACTTTGCGTTACGAGACCTATGTAATGCCAGCGCCAGAAGAAAACGCCGAGCAGTTGTATGAACAAGCGTTACGGCGTAATGCAAAACTCACCGGAGCACATTTCTCTATTGGTGTTGAGAACGCTCTTTTCTTGCGGGGAGAACTTCCCATCACGGTGTTGAGTGAAATTGAAATCGACAGAGTCATCGGCACTTTGTTTGCTGCAGTTGAAACTCATTTCCCTGTTCTCATCAGAATTGGTTTCGCCTCGCGCTTCGCAGAGTAACGTCAGTGATGTGGAACAAGCATCACTCACCATTAATGGCGGCGGAAATATGGGAGCCGCTTTGGCCCACGGGCTATTGCGCGGTGGCCTTGCCCCAGACATGCTCACCATTGTTGAGTTGTCGGCAGAGCAAAGAAAAGTGTTGAGTTCAACTTTTCCCGGTGTTCACATCAACGAGTCTGTACAGAAGTGCAGTGCGGCAGTAATTGCTGTGAAACCTGGTGATGCTGCCCAAGCAACAACAGACGCGGTAAAAGCCGGTGCGCGAACAGTGCTTTCTATTGCCGCAGGTGTTTCTCTTGCCACGTTGCAAAAAGCTGCTGGTGATGGCGTGGCGGTTATTCGTGCAATGCCGAACACTCCTTCACTCGTTGGTGAAGGTGCGGCTGGTTATGCAATGGGATCCTCGTGCACAAAAAGTAGCGAGAAGTTTGCTGCAGATGTTTTAGGCAGTGTTGGAATTGCTGTGCGTGTTGAAGAACAACAAATTGACGCCATCACGGGGCTGACCGGTTCGGGGCCGGCGTATCTTTTTTATATTGCAGAGTCGCTCATGGCAGCTGCACAAGAAATGGGCATCGATGCGGAATTAGCCGACCCATTAGTGCGGCAATTGTTGCGTGGTGCAGGCGTGCTTCTCGCCCAAAGCCCAGAGTCAGCTGCACAATTGCGCGAACGTGTCACTTCGCCTGGCGGAACCACCGCGGCCGGGCTCGCAAGCCTGCGCTCTTCGGGGGTGGGTGAGGCCATTGTTGAGGCTGTTCGCGCAGCCACAGCGCGGAGTCGCGAGATGGGTGCCGAGGCGCAGAAATAGCTTGAAATGGGCAAACGGGCAGAAAAGAGCCTGATCATGTTGAAAAATGGAAAATTTTTCGAAAAATATGAGTGACGCTTTTCGCTAAAGGGGAACTTGTGCGTAACGTACGTGGAGATCACCGGGTGGCTTGCCACTCGGGAGTCGCGCCCGCAAGGGCCGCGCCTTAGGGGTCGGTGTCATCGGGGGGTTGACACCGACCCCTTCGTTCGTCTTACGAGAGTTTCCAGTTGTTCTCATTTCAGATAGGAAAGAGATGTGATGCCATACGACCACATTTCACTGCTCACCGATTATGGAACTGCCGATGAATTTGTTGGCGTCATGAAAGCAGTGATCGCCGACCTTGCTCCACATGCGCGCATTACAGATCTCGCACATCATGTTCCGGCGTACGACGTGCGCGCAGGTTCATTGATGTTGGCTCGTTGTATTCAATACGTCCCACGTGGAATTGTTATTGGAGTTGTCGACCCAGGTGTTGGTACGCAACGTAAAGCCATTGCACTAGAAATTGCTGGCGGCGAGGGAATTCTTCTTGGACCCGACAATGGTTTGTTGGCACCTGCTGCAGGAATGGTGGGCGGAGTTGATCGCGCCGTTGTATTGAATAACGTTGCTCTGCATCTTCCTGCACCTGGAGCAACGTTTGCAGGTAGAGATATTTTTGCTCCGGTAGCTGCGCATCTATGTAGCGGCGTTCCCTTCGACGAACTAGGAGATGCTGTTGATGCCGATCTCCTCATGCCAGGGCTTGTGACACTTCCACAAATTGGTGACACGGAAATTATTTCTGAAGTCACATGGGTCGATCATTTTGGTAACTGTCAACTCAATGTGGGTCTTGAAGATGTTGCAACTCTTTTGGCGGGCGGTTCATTGTTGCTGTCGCTGGTGGTCGATGGTGTTGCTCGTTCGGCAACCATTACTACTGCATTCGGGCTCATTCCCAGTGGGGGAATTGGCCTTGTGATTGATTCTTATGGAATGTTGGCCATCGCAAAAGATCAAGACTCTGCGGCGCGTGACGTGGGCGTAGGTGTTGGCGACCAAGTAGTTCTTCGCGCCGGCGAGGCGAGCCAAGTGTCGACTGCAGTGCACATTGGTAAAAAGAATGCATCAAAATAGCCACATGAGTTCCGCTAGGTTATTGGTGTGAGACCCGCTACTACTTTGGTTGTCGGACTCCTTATTGGAGTTATTTTGGTTGCAGGGATTGTGCAACTGTTGTTTTTGCGATAAGTGAGCGCAACCGATCTTTACGCACGGCAACAGCGTTTGATGCCACAATAAAACCGGCAAACAATATAGAAACACCGATGAGCAGCGTGACGGCAAATGCGCGATCTTTGCCCAGGCGACCCGCAATGGTGCCACTGGCCGACAACACAATTGCACCTAATGCAATGAGCAAGTTGCCCGCCGCAAGTTGTTTGGGGTGAATTGCCGCGCGTCGAGCCGAGGTAGTTGCAGCAGGTACGCGGTGACGCATGATGCGCAGTGCTGACCACAAGGCCCCCACAATGATGACGAGCGCAGGAATTGATGAACCAAGTGCAGCAAAGAGTCGCGGTCCAAGTCCAAACAATTCTTTAGCGGTAGGGAAACTCTCTGGGTCGACTGCTTGTTTTGTTGGAACAGTGAACACAACGCCAATTGCAACGCCCGACAACAAAACGAGAACGGTGCGAACGGCGTGCCCAATACGTTGTCCGAATAAGAGATAGATGGTGCCGAGGCCAAGCCAGGGAACATTGAGAACGGCACCGGTGAGGAAAAAGACGCGAAAACTTGCAGAACTCCAACCACGACTTTCGGCCCACCACAGCGAACCCGCGCCGAGGGCAAACAACGCCATCGCAATGGTCCACGCCAGGTCGTGTGCCGCGCGGCGGCGCAACCAACGGTCGTAGGTGAGTAAGCAAAACGCAAGGGAAATGAGGACAGCGCTAGCGGCGAGAGCACTGTTTTCCATCCCGTCAGGTTAGAGGAAATGATTGGTCGCAAGACTTTGTGAAAACCTGCACGAGCACCTAGCCTGAAGGCGTGTCGGTTTCCTCGCGTCGCAAAATTCCCGAAGCAGCTCTCGTCCGCTTGCCCATGTACCTGCGTTTATTGGGAGAAGTGACTGCCCAAGGGGTAACCCACATCTCGAGTGACCAGCTTGCTGAACTTGCTGCTGTGAATGCGGCAAAGGTCCGTAAAGACCTCTCGTATCTCGGAAGCTACGGAGTACGTGGCGTGG
>JBIKNT010000220.1:0-3291 GCA_044358465.1 Ilumatobacteraceae bacterium | reverse complement strand
AGCCGCATCTTGTTCTTCTAAGGACAGAGCACCAGCAAGTGGGAAGAGATCAACGGCCCCTTCGGTCACGCTTTCGGTTGCGGTAATAGCGCGGCGAATTTCGCCAATGCCTGGCAAGAAAACCAAAATATCGCCTTCGGTTTCGCGCAGTGCACGAACAACAGTGGTTGCAACTTTGTTTTCGAGCCGCTCGTCGTCGCGGCGTTGGCCTTTGCGTACCGTTGGTGAGCGCCACCAGTGCACCTCAACTGGAAAGAGCGTTCCACTTGACGACACAACAGGTGCAGGCTCACCTGTTGCGCTTCCCAAATAGTTACACCATCTGTCGGTGTCGGGAGTTGCCGACATGAGCAAGATGCGTTGTTGAGAACCCAAAGACTCTTGGGCATGAAGTAACAAGGCAAGACCCAAGTCGCCGGGCAGGTTGCGCTCGTGAACTTCGTCGAAAATGACAATGCCAACATTGGGAAGATCGGGGTCGCTGTGCAAACGACGCGTGAGCACGCCCTCGGTGAGCACTTCAATGCGCGTGTTGGGTCCGATCACACGTTCATCGCGTGTTTGATAACCAACAGTGTCGCCAACTTTTTCACCCAGCATGTGAGCCATGCGTCGTGCTGCGGCACGTGCAGCAAGTTTGCGCGGTTCGAGCATCACGATGCGCTCGTTCGGAAGAAGCCACGAGGTTTCTAAAAGGCGTAGCGGAGCAAGTGTTGTTTTGCCCGAACCAGGAGGCGCTACAAGAACAGCGCGGCGCGCGTTAAAGAGCGCAGATGAAAGTTGAGAGACACACTCTTCGACGGGAAGGTCGGTGAGTGGAAGTGTCACACAAGAGCCGGCGTGCCAGCGTACGGACTGGGGTCTTTCGGACCAGGAATGGTGGGTTGTGACCATGAGGTGGTGGTGGCAATTTTTGATGCCACTTCACGCCATTGCACTGGGCGCCAACCTTCGGCTGCAGCGCCGATGGAAAGGTCACTTTGAATAAAGACAAATGCAGGAAGTTGTGCAAGACCAAGTTGGCGCACTGCTTCACGAGTGGGGTCGGCAAAGGTGAGGAACTCGGTGGCAAGTGGTCCGAGGAATTGCTTTGCTTCATCGGCGCTGGCAGTAACAATGAAATTCACGCGCACTGCTGCACCCATGAAACTGCGCAAAACGCGTGCTGCGGTATCGAGGATCCACGAGCTTTCATTGGTGTACGGGTCGATGACCACAGTTGCCATATGGAAGGTGGTTAGCCATTCATTGAGGGTCTGGCTGTCTCCAGCGACGGTGGTGAGAACAAGATCTGAGGAAGGGGTAGTTGCCACAGGTGAAACGGTAGCAAGTTGGCACTACCTTGGTGTAAGTGCATCCCATAGAACACCTGAGGTATTTGGCACGTGCCGGGCATGTTGACGCCCCCGACCTCGTTTTGGAAACCGCTTCAGCCCTCTCTGGGCTCGTCCTCGACCCTGCAAGCGTCGTGGTCACCACGCGCCGCATTGTGGAGCGCCACCCCCTGTGTGGGCCTCTGTGGTGGCTGTGTGCGCACGTGGTCACCGCTAGCGAGCCGTATGAAGCGCTGCGCGACTGTGTTGATCAGGTGCATGACGATCGGACCGCCGAACATCTTGCCGCAGAGATCACTGAAGGTGCCATGGTCTGCGTTGACGGGTGGTCTTTCGATGTTGCTCACGCACTTGCCATTGCCGGAGCAACGTGCAGTATTGAGGTATGTGTTGTCGATGGCGACAACGGCGCCGATCACATGATTCGTGTATTGGAGCGCCTCGAGATTCCTGCGCATCTCGTGAACGCATCTCATGGGGCCATTGCTGCAGCGAATGCCGATGCGGTGCTGTTGTCGGCATACGCAACTGGCTCAATGAGTGCGTGGTGCGGTGCGGGCTCATTGGCGCTAGCGAGTGCTGCATATTGTGCAGAGCGCCCAGTGTTTCTTGCGGCCAGCGTGGGGGCAAGACTGCCCGACGTTTTATATGCAGGCATTGTGAAAGATCTCGACCGTCAAATATCTCAACGACGCGAGGTGCGTGCATGGCATCGCAACGCAAGTGAAGTTCCCTTTGGACTGTGTAAAACAATAGTGGGCAGCGACGGCGTGCACGATGTTGCTGCATTGCCGGCGCAGGGCTTGTCGGCACAGTGCCCACCTGCAGTAGAACTACTCACGCGATCAGCAATTTAAAATAGTGAAGAGAAACTGAAAGAGAGTCACATGGGCGAGAACATTCCATTTAAAAGCAATGGCGGAACCTGCAGCGGTTACCTTGCGAGCAATGCCACAAATGCATCTGCGCCTGGCGTTGTGCTCATTCAAGAGTGGTGGGGGCTCGTGCCACATATTTGTGATGTTGCCGATCGGTTGGCCGCTGAAGGTTTCACGGTGCTTGCGCCCGACCTCTACAACGGAGAGTCGAGTACTGAACCCGATGAAGCAGGCAAGTTGATGATGGGTTTGAACCTGCAAAATGCCGCAAAAGACATGAGCGGGGCCGTTGACTTTCTGCAAGAAAAAACTGGCCATACAAAAGTTGGCGTTGTTGGGTTTTGCATGGGTGGGGGCCTCACCTTGGCCCTCGCATGCCAGCGACCCGATGCTGTTGCTGCAGCCGCACCTTTTTACGGAGTGATTCCTTGGCCAGAAGCACAGCCCAATTGGGATGCGCTTACCGCAGTTGTAGAAGGCCATTATGCGGAAAATGATGCTTTTGCCTCACCTGAAATGGCAAAGGCCCTTGAAGAAGACCTGCGCAAGCGTGGAAAGAACGCCACGTTTCATGTGTACGCCGGTACCGACCACGCGTTCTTCAACGACGAGCGTCCCGAGGTGTACAACGCTGCTGCTGCAAACACGGCTTGGACACGCACGCTTGCGCTCTTCCGCGCAAATTTGTAACTGGGTTAGTTCAAGGCAGCAATTGCATCGGCAATTGCAATGGCACGCTGCGCATTAGCAACATGCAAGTTCTCAATCATCTTGCCATCTAGTTGAACAACGCCTTTACCAGCAGCAAGTGCTTCATCGAATGCCGCAATGACCTTGCGTGCATGCTCAACTTCAGCTTCACTTGGGGCCCATACGTCGTTAGCAATAGCAACTTGGTCGGGGTGAATGAGGGTCTTTCCATCGAAGCCCATTTCCATTCCCTGAACACACTCGGCACGGAAAGCATCGGCGTCTTTGATGTTGTTGAACACTCCATCAATGATGGGCTTTCCTGCTTCACGTGCTGCAAGAAGAGCAGTAGCCAGATGCGAATACAGCGGGGCACGACCAGGAATTTG
>JBIKNT010000219.1:0-3295 GCA_044358465.1 Ilumatobacteraceae bacterium | reverse complement strand
CAGATAAATTGTGCTCGAGGGCGTTGGCCTCAATAATGAGAGCCGGGGTTGGCAGGTCGTCAATGTACACGTGCCGACGGAGAGACTCGAACTCTCACTGGCGGCGTCCTAAGCGCCGTGCCTCTGCCATTGGGCTACGTCGGCGACGAGGGAAGGCTACCGAAAGATCGCGAAGAGTCACGAAAATGGCAAAGATTCAGAGATTTTGGCCAATGAAGGCAAAGGGCTGGGAATTTCTTTGACAGAATGTAAAAGTGACAATAACTCAGCTCTCTGCAAGTGTCTCGGGCCTCTCCCCAGAGGCTCTTATCACTCAGCTCGGACTCGCCAACACGGTGGTCGATGAAAAGGCGCTTGCCAACAGCGTGAAACGCTTTGCTGAACAGAAAATTGTCCTTCCCACATTCGCCCAACTTGCTGACCCTTCAACAATTCCCGCAAGCATCACTGCTGGTGTTCATAAAGATGCGCCCGATGCCCGCAACCTCTTTCGGGTGCACTGGTACAACGACATGGACGGCAACAGGGTAGATGTGCCCAACTATGTGGTGTTGCCGCAAGCTCTCACTGGCGTGGAAAGCCCCATTGTTGTTGCCTTCGGCGACCGCTTCCCAATGATCACGGCACACAAGGTGCTAGCAGCTTTTTCATGCTTCGTCCCACGAGTTATTACGGGCCAATTCGACCCCACGCGCCATCGTGCAGTGTGGCCAAGTACGGGTAACTATGCGCGTGGCGGAATTGCCATTAGCCGCATTTTAGGAAGTCGTGGTGTTGCTGTATTGCCTGCTGGCATGTCGCAAGAACGATTCGATTGGCTCGACAAGTGGGTGGCCGACCCTGCCGACATTGTGCGTACGCCTGGCACCGAGAGCAACGTGAAAGAAATTTACGATGCATGTAACGAGATGGCTAAAGATCCAGAAAATTTCATTTTGAATCAGTTCTGCGAATTCGGAAACCACGTAGGCCACTACGCAGTAACAGGTACGGCGTTGGCTCATATCTATGAGCATTTCCGTGAAAATTCAGACAACAAAAACTTGCGCCTCGCAGCATTTACTTCAGCAACAGGTAGCGCCGGCACTATTGCAGCTGGCGACAAGCTGAAAGACGTTTATGGAACGAAAGTAGTAGCGGTAGAAGCGTTGGAATGCCCAACCATGTTGGAAAATGGTTTTGGCGAGCACAATATTCAAGGTATTGGCGACAAGCATGTGCCACTTATTCAAAACGTCATGAATACCGACGTTGTTGTTGCTGTTACCGACCGTGCAACCGATGAACTCGATGTGATGTTCAACACTCCTGCGGGCAAAGAGTACATGGCAACTCGTTTGGGTCTCTCGGCTGATCTCATCGACGCTCTCGAGCACTTTGGATTTTCAGCAATTTGTAATGTGATTGCGGCAATTAAAACAGCAAAACTTTTGAACTACGGGCCCGATGATGTGCTTATTACCATTGCAACCGACGGTGGAGCCCTGTATCCGAGTGAGCGTGTAAAAACTCTTGCACGTCGTTTCAATAATGACTTCACGGCGGTTGATGCGGCCGAAGTTTTTGGCGAACATATGGGTGCCATTGGAACGGATTCAATGATCGATTGCACCGAGCGCGATCGCAACCGCATTTTCAACCTTGGTTATTACACGTGGGTTGAGCAGCAAGGAACTCCACTCGATGTGTTTGAAGCGCGCCGCTCGCAGTCCTTCTGGCGCCACATTCGTACTTACCAGCCAGTGTGGGACAACTTGATTACCGAATTCAACGCCCGCGTCGCTGCACAATAGACATATGAAAACGCAGGTCATAGACAGCCTGCAGTGCGCTGTATGTGGCGCACGGGTGCCTGTTACACAGCCATTGTCGTGGCGTTGCCCACAAGCCTCAAGTCAAGATCGGCATCATGTGCTGCACTTTGTTGGTGCGTCGAGCGATGAAGTTTTTCAGCCACAAGATTCAGAGAACCCTTTTGTGCGGTACCAGAAACTGTTGGCGTGGGATGCATTTGCTGCACAGCACGCAGCATCGTTGAGCGAGCGTCGCGAGTTCATTGAACGCCTCGATGCCCAGGTGACGAGCGTTGCAGGGGTCGGGTTTCGTCGTACGCCATTTGCTCGGCATGCAGAGTTGTCACGAGTGTTGGGTTTTGAAGGAAATGGTGGGCTGTGGGTGAAAGACGAAACACACAACGTTGCCGGATCTCAAAAAGCACGGCATCTCTTCACTGAGCTATTGCATTTAGTTTTTGCCGAAGAAAAAGGTCTTGCTCTATGGGGTGCAAGTCGCCCCGAGCTAGCGATTGCTTCATGCGGTAATGCTGCAATTGCTGCAGCCACATTGGCAGCAAGCGTGCAGTGGCCTTTGCGTGTTTTTGTTCCAGAGAGTGTTGACGCAGTCGTGCTCAACACACTAAAAACTCTTGGCGCGCATGTTGAAGTGTGCGTGCGTCAACCCAGCGACCCTGCAGGTGACCCTTGTGTATTGCGCTTTCAGGAATGTATTGCTCGCGGTTCGTTGCCCTTCGGAGTGCAAGGTACCGAAAATGCGTGGTGCCTCGATGGTGGTCGATTAATTGGTCTTGAAATACTTGAGCAATTTCCGAATACTGAACATCTTGCTCGCATCTTTGTGCAAGTGGGTGGTGGTGCATTTGCTTCTGGCATTGGCGATGCTCTGCGTAGCGCGGAAGTGCAAGACACTCATTTGCATGCTGTGCAAACAGAAGGTTGTAGCCCGTTGGCGCGTGCGTGGAGCCGCGCAGCGCAAACCGGTGGAACCTTGAATGCGGGTGCACGCTGGAGTGAATGCATGTGGCCATGGGAAGAAGTGCCAGTGTCGTTGGCCGATGGCATTTTGGACGATGAAACCTACGACTGGATCTCTATTTGTGACGCCATGACACGTACCGGTGGATTCCCCGTTGTTGCCCCAGAGTCAGATGTTGTTGCTGCATTTGAACTGGCTCAAAAGAGTTCGGGTATCAATGTGAGCCCCACGGGTGCGGCGGGGCTCGCTGGGTTAATGACCTACATTGCCAAGAACAAGGGAAATTACGAGCAGGAAAACATTGCAGTTGTTTTCAGCGGAGTTTTACGTTCGTAAAGTCGCTTAAACGACTTCTACAAGCTTTCCATTTTCCACTTCATAAACGAAGCCGCGAATATGGTCTTTGTGCAAGATGAACGGTGAGTGCTTGAGCCTGCTCATGCTTTGACGCACATCTTCATGTGGGTCTTTGAATGCTTCCAAAGACCAGCCGGGCTTAATGCCACTTTCGCTCACCAATTCG
>JBIKNT010000218.1:0-3296 GCA_044358465.1 Ilumatobacteraceae bacterium | reverse complement strand
AAGAGGCAGTTACCCCTAAGCCTTCCAGCAAGGTTGCAATATCACTTGGCAATGGCGCATCAAACGACATCGCTTCGCCAGTAGCAGGGTGATCGAAACCTAATTTCACTGCATGCAATGCCGGGCGCGAAAAGGGAAGCCCAGCTCGTGCTCCACCGTAAGTTCCGTCGCCAACAACGGGGTGACCCACTGCAGCGAGATGCACGCGGATCTGATGTGTGCGCCCTGTTTCCAACCGACAGCGCACCGTACTCACGGGAATGGGTGTATCGAATTCTTCAGTGACCTCGTAGTGAGTGCGTGCGAATTTGCCGTCGACAACAATGGTCATGCGCATTACATCACGAGGATCTCTGCCAATGGCTGCATCGACCACACCCGATGGCGCATCGAAGTGACCAACCGTTAACGCAAAGTATTCACGCTTTACGGTGCGGTCACTCAGCGCATCAACGAGCGACTCATATGCCTGTTGCGTACGCGCCACCACCATCAAACCAGTGGTACCAATATCGAGTCGGTGAACTATGCCTGGGCGCATGGGCTCGCCCACGCCAGCCACTTCTGGATACAAAGCCAAGATGCCATTGACCAGTGTTCCGGTCATGTTGCCGGCCCCGGGGTGCACCACAAGACCATTCGACTTATTAATAACAACAACAGAATCGTCTACATAGACGATGTCGAGAACTACAGATGGGTCGCCTTGCGGAAGTTCTTTTTCCGGCACGCGCGTGGGATCGATGGAAATTTTTTGACCCGCAATAACTTTGACTTTTCCACTCACTGACACCACGTCATCGATAGAAACGCCACCAACACTGATCAGCGACGAGGATTGAGCTCGACTGATATCGGCAAGCAAAGCAACGACACGATCGAGGCGATCGCCTTCTAATGCTGGGGGGAGGACTTCTTCAATCATGACTTCTCCGTTCGAAATGAGGCGAAAACGAGAAGTGCTCCACCTATACAAATTGCCGCATCGGCAATGTTAAAAACCGGCCACCACTGCAAGTCGATGAAATCTACGACTCCACCATGCAGCCACGCCTCTCCACGAAAAAGACGATCAACAATGTTCCCTGCAGCGCCACCTGCAACTAAGCCAACAAAAACTGCGCCACTCAGCGAAGTCCTACGCATTCCTATGAGCAAATACACCACCACAATCATGCCGATCACGCCGATGATGGGGCCGATACCTGTGCCTTGCGAAAACGCCATTCCCTTGTTGAACGACAGATTGAACCGCAAACTTCCGAGCACGTCAATAATGCGACCATCATTCAAGCTGCTGACTGCCCAGTGTTTCGTTATTTGATCGAGAGCCACTACTCCACTTGCAACAGCAAGTGAAGACCGGCGCAGCGAGATCACCTGCGACCGAATGTGCCGACTCGCTCTTCAACGAGTTCTGTGGTCCACGGAATTGCCTTCAAGCGTTCCCGCGGAATGGGCTTACCAGAATGCTCTGAATAGCCATATTCCCCCACCTTGATACTCTCTAAAGACAAATCGATTTGCTCCACAATGTGGCGCGCTGAAGCCGACAATGTGAGATCGCGTTCACGCTCAACAACCATCGTGTCGCCCTCGCCGCCTTCATCATCAAATTGCACATCTCCCATTTCAGCATCGGCAATGAGAGCATTTGCTTCGTCTTCCAGACGTGATGCCTGCCCCACGAGACTGATGCGCTCAGAAAGTAGGATCTCGCGCTGTGCTTGAAGAAATTTGAGATCGAAATCTTTGGTTGGCGTAATGCCATCTTGTGGAGGCAGCTTGACGATGACCGGCTTTTCCAACGCTTTTGCTTTTTTCTCTGCAGCTTTACGCGCAAGTTCAGCCTGCTTTTCGGCTTCTTTAGCGAGACGAGCAGCTTCTTTTTCTGCAGCTTTGCGCTCTGCCTCAGCCTGCTTCTCAGCTTCTTTGGCCAGACGTTCGGCTTCTTTTTCTGCAGCTTTTTGCTTGGCAATTAATGCTTTTTCAGCGTCAGCTTTCTTCTTTGCTAACTCTTGTTCCTTCTTTTGCTGGGCAAGAATTTTCTCGCGAGCCTTCTTCTCTTCTGCTGCTGCTTTCGCCTTGGCGCGAGCGAGGTCGGCAGCAGCTTTAGCTTTTGCACGGGCTGCGTCAGCAGCGGCCTTAGCTTTTGCACGGGCTGCGTCGGCAGCGGCTTTAGCTTTTGCTGCTTTCTCGCGCTGCGCGGCTACTTCTTTCGCCTTTTTCTCTGCAGCAACTTTCTTTGCCAACTCAGCTGCTTTTTTCGCAGCGGCGGCTTTTTTGGGGTCAACCTTTGGGGCAACTTTTTTGGCAACTACTTTTTTAGCAACCACTTTTTTGGCAGGAGCCTTTTTCGCTACAACCTTCTTGGCAGGAGCAGACTTCTTTGAGCTCACAGTTTTTTTCGTCACGGATTTTGCGGATGCTGCTTTCTTTGGTGCGGCTGGCTTCTTTACCGCTGGCTTCTTTGCCGTGGATTTCTTCGCAGCTGGCTTCTTTGCCGCTGTCTTCTTTGCTGGCTTCTTTGCGACCATGCTCACACCGTTTCCGTTTTCCACAAAAGACTTCTCTTGAGTGGTCTCTCTTGACGGTGGATGATACGTCATATTGGGACCAAGTCCCAATATTTCCCCTATTTACCCGCTAATGCCATCCAAATCTGGACTTCATGACCCTCAAGTGACTCCACATGCTGTGGTTCTCCACTTCCCTGTTCCAAGGTGAAACGGGTAGCGAGCACCTCACCGGCCATCATGTCGACATGGGTTGATACGGCACTGACAAACTCAGCAGGCCCAGCAATTGCCACGGAAATACGGTCGGTGACCACAAATCCGAGGCTTCGACGGGTTTGCTGCAGTGCGCGAATGAGATCTCGTGCCGCACCTTCTGCTTCAAGTTCTGGCGTGAGATCAACGTCGAGCACCACCACACCTGGGTGATGCGATAGTGCGGCACTTGCGGCTCCTTGCGCAGCAACCAATTTGAGGGAATATTCTCCCTCTTCTAAACGGAACCCGCCGGCAACAGGTGCTCCATCGACAATTGCCCAGTTTCCCGACTTGACGGCTGCAATGACTTTTTGAGTGTCGCCACCCAGACGTGGGCCGAGAGCCTTCGGGGTGACCTGCAACTCATGCTTCGCGACTTCACCTACATCGGTACGAAATTCAATGTTGCGCACATTGACTTCATCTTTCACGATGTCAATGAAGGCATCGAGACCCGATAATTCTGGGGTTGCGATAGTCAATGTGGTGAGCGGCAGACGCACACGACGCCCATTGGCCTTG
>JBIKNT010000217.1:0-3326 GCA_044358465.1 Ilumatobacteraceae bacterium | reverse complement strand
TACGGTAAGAGTCATGTCTGGTAACGATTCCTCCGCCTCACGCTCGAAAGTCCTCACGCAACTCCCCGCCGGGGAACGAGTGGGTATTGCTTTTTCTGGTGGACTCGACACTTCTGCTGCAGTTGCATGGATGCGCGAAAAAGGCGCCCTGCCCTATTGCTATACAGCAGACCTTGGCCAGCCCGATGAACCAGAGCTCGACCAAATACCTGACCGCGCCAAAGAGTACGGAGCAGAACTTGCTCGTCTCATCGATTGCCGCGAAGAACTTGTTCGCGAAGGTCTTATTGCATTGCAGTGTGGTGCTTTTCATATCACCACTGCGGGCAAAACATATTTCAACACCACCCCACTTGGCCGCGCAGTAACAGGAACACTTCTTGTTCGAGCCATGCAAAGTGACAACGTCGATATTTGGGGTGACGGTTCCACTTACAAGGGAAACGACATCGAGCGCTTTTATCGCTATGGGCTGATGGTGAACCCGTCGTTGCGTATCTATAAGCCTTGGCTCGACCCCACTTTCGTCAACGAACTTGGCGGACGCAGCGAAATGAGTGAATTCCTCACCACGCGCAAGTTGCCCTACCGCGCCAGCAAGGAAAAGGCATACTCCACCGACGCCAATATTTGGGGTGCCACGCACGAAGCAAAATTGCTTGAAGAGCTCGACAATGGCATGGATCTTGTAGAGCCCATCATGGGTGTTGCGCATTGGAAGAGCGAAGTTGCCATTGCTGAAGAAACAGTCACCATGGAATTTGTTGAGGGGTGGCCCGTTGCACTCAATGGCAAGAAGTTTGAAACGCAAACCGATTTAGTGCACGAGGCAAATGCCATTGGCGGCCGTCATGGTCTTGGCATGAGCGACCAAATTGAGAACCGCATCATCGAGGCAAAGAGCCGCGGTATTTATGAGTCGCCAGGGCTTGCGCTATTGCACATTGGCTACGAACGCCTCGTTACTGGCATCCACAACGAAAACACTCTCGAGAACTATCGCACCATGGGTCGTCGCTTAGGCCGCTTGCTTTATGAAGGCCGCTGGTTCGACCCACAAGCACTCATGCTGCGCGAACCGCTCATGCGTTGGGTGGGCAGTGCGGTCACCGGAACCGTCACCGTGCGCCTACGTCGTGGCGACGACTACACCTTGGTCAACACTGCTGGACCACATCTCACCTATGCGCCTGAGCGCCTCAGCATGGAACGTGTTGACGACGCACCATTTGGCCCGCTCGACCGGATTGGTCAACTCACCATGCGCAATCTCGACATCGACGACAGTCGCGAGAAGCTCGAGGTATACCGCAAAACCGGAACACTCGGCGCTGGCGGCTTACTGGGTCTCGACCCAGGCAAGTAGTAATTACTGCGCAAGAACGCGCTGCATGATTTCGGCAAGAAGCGCTATTCGTGGCGCAATGCTGTCTATAACAACATGCTCTGTTTCTCCATGCGCGCCACCACCTACTGCACCTAAACCGTCGAGCGTTCGAATGCCGAGTGCGGCAGTGAAATTGCCATCAGAACCACCACCCACAGAAACTCCACTCATACTTTCGCCAGTCACTGCGCGCTGAGACTCCACAGCAAGCGCGAACAACTCTTCTGACATTGAAGAATGCATCGGCGGGCGATGCAAAGAGCCGGTGATGGAAATGCTTGCACCCGGCACAACGGGAACAAGTGAAGACATTAATTTCTCTACACGTATCTTTTCCTCTGGCACCACCACGCGAGCATCAACTAATACATGTGCCTCTGCAGGAACCGTGTTGTCGGTTGTTCCTGCACTGGCCACCGTGGGCGTGACCGTTGTACCAAGTTCAGCATTGCCAAACGTTGAAATGCGCTGCACTTGGTGCGCGAGTTCAAGCAGAGCGTTAATTCCTTTTTCTGGCTCCAGCCCCGCATGTGAAGCACGACCCGTAATACGCACATCAAATGTGCCTGTTCCTTTGCGCGCAATTTTGAGTGCGCCGCCATCGGCACTTGGCTCAAGCACGAGTACCGCACCAGTTTTTCCGAGCCCTCGTGCGCGTTCTTCAATGAGTGTGCGACTTGTAGAAGAACCAACTTCCTCATCTGAGGTCCAGAGCATTTCAACACCTGAAGTGTCGACACCAGCACTTTCAAGAATTGCCATTGCATAAATTGCCTGCACAATTCCTGTGGCCATATCGAAAACACCTGGCCCGCGCAGCACCTTGCCATCGTTGCTAAAGGGTCGCGCAGCGAGAGTTCCTATGGGGTGAACTGTGTCGTGGTGACCTAACAACAAAATACGCGCTGCACCTCGCGCCGGCACCAACACATGCGGACCAACATCAGAATCAACTTGTACGGCATCTCTATTTGCGACACGTTGAATGATGCTTTCCAATTGTGCAGCACTTTTCGCCACTTGGCTTGCATTGCGCGAAGGCGACTCAATGTTGACAATTGCTTCAATATCGCTCAGCACCTGAGGCAGCATCGACTGAGCGGTGGCAAGGAATGGATGCATCCCTAGATGTTGCCACGATGCCCACCCATTTCGCAGCCAATTTCGCATAACCTCATCACATGCGCCGTTTCTCCCCATTTATTTGTATGTCTATTGCTGCCTGCGTAGTGCTGTCTTCCTGCGGATCCAGCTCATCTGAAGCGCCGGCAACGACCGCTAGTGCTACAACCACCACTGCCTCAACATCAACCGCAGTGACACCTACTACTGCCCTCTCTGGCGATTTCTATGAAGCGCCTACCGACCTCAGCACCTTGCAGCCTGGTGACCTCATTCGTTCATCCATTGTTTCTACCACGAACGATTTCACCGCATTCACGGTTCTTTATGCATCACGTTCAGTTTCCGATGCGCCGATTGCGGTGAGTGGAATGGTCTGGGTTCCCAACGCTCCAACAGAGGGCAACCCATTGGTTTCTTACGCACATGGAACCACTGGTATCGCCGATGAGTGTGCGCCGAGCAAAAGCAATGGCTCAGGAGAAACTGGTGTCATTGCAAACATTTTGGTGTCAAAGGGTTACATCTTTGCTGCAACCGACTACGAAGGCCTCGGTACAGAGGGTGTACACCCGTACGTTGTGGGCGTGAGCGAAGCACGCAGCATGCTCGACATCATTCGCGCAGCACGTCAACTCACTGAGTCACGCGGCGAGTCGGTGGTATGGGGTCATTCACAAGGTGGTGGCGCTGCATTAATGGCAAGTGAAGTTGCACCGAAGTACGCCCCCGATGCACAAGTGGTAGGCGCAATTGGTGGAGCCCCTGTTGTTGAACTCGACAAACTCAGCAGCGTCTTTACCGTCACCGATTCGTT
>JBIKNT010000216.1:0-3327 GCA_044358465.1 Ilumatobacteraceae bacterium | reverse complement strand
CAAGAATGCACGTGGAAAATTCAGTGATGTCATTGTTGTTGCAACTGGTTATAACGAATTCAGTGACCAAGTTTTCTTTGAGGCCACCAAAAAGTTTCGCGAAGAAGCCAAAAAACAAAAGGTGTCTATCATTTGGCTCACCTACCGCGAAAATGGAAATGTCACTGAAAAAGCCAAACGCTTCAATGCCATCTTGCGTCGCGTTGCAAAAGCAGACCCGAAGTTTTTCCTCTACGACTGGAACGAATTCTCACGAGGAAAATTGAGCTGGTTTAGCGGCGACCGCATTCACATGAGTCGTGGAGGTGGCACCAACTTGGCCCGTTATCTCAGCAAGGCAATTGGTGAAGTCATCGATATTCGTCGCTCCAGGGGTACAACAACAACGACATCTACCACCACAACATTGGCGGAAGCAACCACCACTACTTCTCTACTTGCGGGGTGATTGAACGAAACGATCGGGAGCAAATGCTGGCTCCACCATCAACTTCTGGTTCCAATCGTGTGTGAGGCGACGATGCGCAATACGCCAATCACCGTTGCGCAATTCAAAACTATCGAAGTAACGACCCGCAAAATTTTCTAGGTACTCGCCACCATCGTTGCTGCACCGATGCCACGCAAGAACTTGTGTTTCGGCTTCTGCAGTGGTGAGTGAGGTGAAACTAAATACGGTGTCGGAAGGAAAATGCTTTGTTGCAATGGCATAGCCACGCAAACTCGTTGTTGCATGCTTTGCAAAGTCGGCGCCTAAGCCCTTGAATGATCCGTAGTCGGCGGTGCCATCGCCATGAAATGCAGAGGCCACAAGTTCAGGGTCACAACGGTCAATACCGAGGCAATAATTCAATATGCAACGACGCATCGCGCGCTCTGCTGCAATAGCTGCTTCTGGAGACAATGGACCGTTGAGTTCTTGCGGAGTCGTCATAAAGACGAACTGTAGTTCAGCCAATTGTGTTGCTCATGATCAGCACTGCGGTGACAGCAGCGGCCGCCAAGCGATACCAACCAAATCGCGCTAATGGGCGTGCCGACAAGTAACTCACCAGCCATTTCACCGCAATAATTGCGGTGATAAAGGCCACTACTGCCCCCAGAATTGGGGCACCCCAGCCGTAAGCATCAACCAGTACATCACCATTTTTCGCCAAGTCGAGTGCTGTAGCAGCGGTCAAAGTTGCAAGCCCCAATAAGAAACTGAACTCCAGAGCCGCAGCCATGGAGCAGCCCACCAGAAGCGCCGCGACAATGGTGATGAGGCTTCTGCTCACTCCTGGCCACATCGCTAACGCCTGTGCGACACCAATGATGAATGCATTCTTCAACGTGATGTCGGAAATATTGCGGGTGCCATATGCCGGCTTCCACCATAAAAGGAAAACGCCACCTGCAGCCCAGGCCACAACTATTGCCCACGGCGTAAACAACTTGTCTTTAATGCTGTCGCCAAAGGCAAGGCCAATTACTGCCGCAGGAAGAAATGCACAAACGAGCAACGTCAAAATGCTGCGCCCCTCTGCGTCTTTGCCAATAACGCCTTTGGCCATGCTCGCAATGCGCACGCGATACAAGGCAACAACCGCCAAAATGGCACCGAGTTGAATCGCAATGGCGTAGGTGTCGGCCGCAACCTTTCCCGCTTCGTCGCCCAAGCCCAACAGATGCTGAGTAACAAGAAGATGCCCTGTTGAAGAGATGGGCAGAAACTCTGTAATGCCCTCAACGACCCCAAGGACAATTGCGTCAAGAATCGAAAGAGGCGCCATACGTGTTACCGAGAGTACCAACGCTGACAACAAGGAACGGGACTAAAAAACGACCGTGTCAGCCTTTGTCTTGGTATTCCTTCATCGCTGCCATTCCAAATAAAATTGCACCGGTGAAAACAACGAAAAAAATGACAGCACCAAAGGAAAACAGGGTGGCTTCAGACATTTATTTACCTTTCTGCCCAGCAAGTAAAAATGCGCCGAGTGCGAGGATCGATGGAACCCACACCCCAACGTAAATGCCGTTGAGTTTGTCGCTTTGATCATCGCCTGCGAAGTACAGCGAAATACTTAACGCCAAGCTCGCAGCAGCCGACACTAAAACTGAAACTTGCAAAATAAGTTTTGGCTTCATGTTTTTACCTTAACCCATCTCAGAAAAAAAGGGGTGGACATGCGGCTAAATGCCACATATCCACCCCTTGAATACTTTTTCTAGTGTGAATCGCCTGAACGAGCCTTAGCAATGTTCAAGATCATCAAACCAAACAAGCCCTTAGCCGTAATGTCGGCCACGGTGTAAGCAAGTTGGCGTGCAGTCTCTGCACCCTCGTTGCCAGCATCGAAGATCACTGGGAACAAGTACCCAATTGGGTAGACCAACCAGGTGACCAACAGAATCGTTGTTGCATTCTTGATAGATGAAGCAACTGCACCCTTTTCACGGGTCCCAGCAGCCTTCAACTCACCTGACAAGGTGAACAAGATGTAGATGAATGGCAACATTGAAAGGATCCAGAAGGTCCACTTCGTGCCGTCACTCGAAGCTGTTTCGCCTGGGTAACCGAGCCCGATCATGAGCACAGTGGCTGGCACCAAGGTCGTCATCAATTTCTTGCGACGATCTGCAGTTACACCCAACACAATGAGCAACTCAATAACGAGCAATGGAACTGTGATGAGCCAGTCGGCGTAACGGTAACCCTCATTGACGGTACCGCTACCCCAATCGCTCCACATTCTGTAGTAGTGGTATCCAGCAATACCCACAACAACAGCCGAGACAGCTACGCCCGATTGGTATTGCTTTGCAACACTTTTGATTTGAGTCAAAAAGTAGACAAAAGCGCCAAGCATTACTGCAGTTCCAAAGGAAAGCGCGTTGTACACCAGCTGATTCAAATCAGCATCTTCAAAAACCATCTTCATTTGGTATCTCCCCATTTATAATTTGACGCACACGGAACTTGTGCTCGTCTAAGTTCAACATAGTCAGGAATGCGAATCCATTTGTGGATCTCATTATCCGAGGGCCAAGGAAAGTATTAAATGGCAGCCCCAACGGGATTCGAACCCGTGCCGCCACCTTGAGAGGGTGGTGCGGGCTATGCCCTTCGGGCATCCAAGGCCAACTGACGATGGGGCTTGGGTTTCCGAGCTCTACTGCTTTCTTAGTCGTTAAATCTCTTGTCGGAGGACTCCACCTTGAGGAGATTTTCCATGATTCTGCCCGCTTACATCTTTCATTTGCGAGCTCGCAACCTGTCACCGGCAACTGTGAAAGCGACCGGAGAATACCTTCGGCCATTCATCGCACTACATGACCCACTCA